>NZ_LZKH01000025.1:0-11444 GCF_001672745.1 Mycobacterium sp. E1386 | reverse complement strand
CATGGCACGCTTTGGAAGACCAAGCGACGCAAGTTCTTTCGAGTACGGATGGTCGCCCAGCCGGATGCTCACCCCGCCGAATCGGGTGCGTACGCCGTCCAGGGTGTGTTCGAAGGCGGTTTCGCGGGTGATGCCGTCGCGGTGCGAGTACGTGCGTTGCGCTTGCTGGCGCGGGGTGAGCCGGAACGGCAGGCCGCGGCGAAATTCCATGCCGATCACCGGTTGACCGTCGATGCTGAGGTCGAAACCGAACCGACGGCCCTCCCGAAGGGTGAAGTCGCCCATCACCTTCGGGTAACCCCAGATCTTGGTTCCCGCTTCCAGGGTGAACGGCTGGTCGACGGGAAGGTGATGGATGAAGGCGCCGGCCGACTGCAGGGCACGCGGCCCGCTTGCGTTCGAGCCGGGTGGGTTGACCATCACGCTGGTGCCGAACTCGTGGTACTGGCCCAGGTCGCCGTCGATGTAGTGCATCAACATCAGCACCACGATCGCGCGGCCGGGAAGGTAGCGGCAGACCTGCAGGCCGCTGTAGTCGATCATCTGCTGCGCGGCGTCGGCGTTCACGGAGAACATCGCCATGTGTTGGTTTGCCCGGCGGATTCGCACCGGCATCGTGAGTACCGTGCCCGCGATGGTGTGCTGCGAGGCTGTCATCGGGCCAATCTAGAACGTGTTCTATTCGTTCGGCAATAGCGGGTCAGATCAGCGTGGCGAGCTCCCTGATCTGCGCCTCGTTGCGCCCGTTGACCACCATCATGGTGACGCCGGCGGCTTCCCAGACCTTGACCTGCTCACGGACGTAGTTGATATCGCCGACGATCGCGGCGTCGTCGACGACCTCGTCCGGGATGATCTCGGCGGCCTTGTCCTTCTGGTTGCTGCGGAACAGCTTGGTCACCTCGTCGACCACCTCGGCGTAGCCCATCCGGCGGTATACGTCAGCGTGGAAGTTGGTGTCCTCGGCGCCCATGCCGCCCATGTAGAGGGCCAGATAGGGCTTCATGGCCGCGAAGGCGGCAGCACGGTCGTCGGTGATGACGATGTTCGCGGTCGCGCAGATCTCGAAGTCCTCGCGGCTGCGCCGCGCCCCGGGGCGCGCGAAGCCCTCGTCGAGCCATTCGTTGTAGGTATCCGCCATCCGCGGCGTGTAGAAGATGGGCAGCCAGCCGTCGCAGATCTCGGCGGCCAGCGCGACGTTCTTCGGCCCCTCGGCCCCGAGCAGGATCGGGATGTCGGGACGCAACGGGTGGGTGATGGGCTTGAGTGCCTTGCCCAGGCCGGTCGTCCCCTCCCCGGTCAACGGCAACGGATAGTGCGGCCCGTCGCTGGTCACGGCCTTCTCTCGCGCCCACACCTGCCGCATGATGTCGACGTACTCGCGGGTGCGGGCCAGCGGCTTGGGGAACGGCCGGCCGTACCAGCCCTCGACCACCTGCGGGCCGGAGACGCCGAGCCCCAGGATGTGCCGGCCTCCGGACAGGTGGTCGAGCGTCAGCGCCGCCATCGCGGTTGCCGTCGGGGTGCGCGCGGACAGCTGGATCACCGAGGTGCCCAGCCGGAGCCGGTGGGTTGACGATCCCAACCAGGCCAGCGGCGTGTAGGCGTCGGACCCCCACGCCTCGGCGGTGAAGACGGCGTCGAAACCCGCTTCCTCCGCCGCGGCTACGAGCTCCGCGTGATTCTCCGGCGGCTGAGCGCCCCAATACCCGAGCTGCAACCCCAGCTTCATCGTCATTGACCCTTCCGGCGACCCGATGTTGAAACCGTTCTTAGAACCTGTTCTACTCGATGGCGTGACAGCCAGCTCGAGCAGCCCGACCTTGACGGATCACCCTGAGCCACCGCTCTCCGCGCCACTAACGTTGTCTTTCGACTACACCCGTTCAGTTGGCCCCACGCTGAGCAAGTTCTTCACCGCACTGCGTGAGCGCCATATCTTGGGGGTGCGCGGATCCGATGGCCGGGTGCACGTTCCACCGGCGGAATATGACCCGGTTACCTACGAGCCGCTGGGCGAGATGGTACCGGTCTCCAGCGTCGGCACCGTCGTGTCCTGGACATGGCAACCCGAACCGTTGGAGGGTCAGCCGCTGGACCGCCCGTTCGCCTGGGCGCTGATCAAGCTCGACGGCGCGGACACCCCGCTGATGCATGCCGTAGACGCCGGCAGTCCTTCCGCCATCAAGAGCGGTGCCCGGGTGCATGTGCACTGGGCCGACGAGCCGGTGGGCGCGATCACCGACATCGCCTACTTCGAACTCGGCGAGGAAGCCGAACCCGTCTCCGAACCCGCGTCGGGCGAACAGGATCCGGTGACCATGATCGTCACGCCGATCTCGCTGACGATTCAGCACACCGCCTCCCACGAGGAGAGCGCCTACTTGCGCGCCATCGCCCAGGGCAAGTTGCTGGGCGCGCGTACCGGCAAGGACGGCAAGGTCTACTTCCCGCCGCACGGCGCGGACCCGGCCACCGGCCAGCCCACCACCGAGTTCGTCGAACTGCCGGACAAGGGCACCGTCACGACGTTCGCCATCATCAACATCCCGTTCCAGGGACAGCGCATCAAACCGCCCTACGTGGCGGCCTATGTGCTGCTCGACGGGGCCGACATCCCCTTCCTGCACCTGGTCGCCGACGTCGACGCCCACGAGGTGCGGATGGGCATGCGCGTGGAAGCGGTGTGGAAACCCCGGGAGGAGTGGGGCTTTGGCATCGACAACATCGAGTACTTCCGGCCGACAGGGGAACCCGACGCCGAGTACGACACCTACAAGCACCACCTGTAAAGGGCCCACCTGTAAATGAGCGTTCGCAACGTCGCGGTCGTCGGCTTCGCCCACGCCCCACACGTACGCCGCACCGACGGCACCACCAACGGCGTCGAGATGTTGATGCCGTGCTTCGCCCAGCTCTACGAGGACCTCGGAATCACCAAGGCCGACATCGGTTTCTGGTGCTCGGGTTCGTCCGATTACCTTGCGGGACGGGCTTTCTCGTTCATCTCGGCGATCGACTCGATCGGCGCCGTTCCGCCGATCAACGAGTCGCATGTCGAGATGGACGCGGCCTGGGCCCTCTACGAGGCATACATCAAGCTGCTGACCGGCGAGGTGGACACCGCGTTGGTGTACGGCTTCGGCAAGTCCTCGGCGGGAATCCTGCGGCAGATCCTGTCGCGGCAGACCGACCCCTACACCGTCGCACCCCTGTGGCCGGACTCCGTGTCGATGGCGGGGCTGCAGGCCCGCATCGGGCTCGAGAACGGCAAGTGGAGCGAGGAGCAGATGGCACGCGTCGCGTTCGACTCGTTTGCCAATGCGCGCCGGGTCGACAATGTGGAAGGGTCGATCAGCGTGGCCGAATTGCTCGAGCGGCCGTTCTTCGCCGAGCCCCTGCGGCGCCACGACATCGCGCCGATCACCGACGGCGCCGCCGCCATCGTGCTCGCTGCGGGTGACCGCGCCCGCGAACTGCGCGAAAACCCGGCCTGGATAACGGGAATCGAGCACCGCATCGAAACGCCTTCGCTGGGTGCGCGTGACCTCACCGAATCCGTGTCGACCAAGGTCGCGGCCGAGGTGGCCACGGGGGGCAGGACCGACAACCTCGACGTTGCCGAGATCTGCGCGCCCTTCACCCACCAGCACCTCATCCTCGAGGAGGCCATCCGGATACCGGGGCCGACCAAAGTCAATCCGTCCGGCGGCGCGCTGGCCGCCAACCCCATGTTCGTCGCCGGCCTCGAACGCATCGGGTTTGCGGCACAACACATCTGGAACGGCTCGGCCGAGCGGGTGCTCGCGCATGCCACCAGCGGGCCCGCGTTGCAACAGAACCTGGTCGCGGTCATGGAAGGAAAGAACTGATGGCCGGAGCGGGAGCATACCTGGCCGCGGTACTCGGTACCGGGCAGACCAAGTACGTGGCCAAGCGCCAAGACGTTTCGATGAACGGCATGGTGCGCGAGGCGATCGACCGCGCGCTGGCCGACTCCGGCTCCACGTTCGACGACATCGACGCCGTCGTCGTCGGCAAGGCTCCGGACTTCTTCGAGGGCGTCATGATGCCCGAGCTGTTCATGGCCGATGCCGTGGGAGCCACCGGCAAGCCGCTGATCCGGGTGCACACCGCGGGTTCGGTCGGTGGATCCACCGGCGTGGTCGCCGCCAGCCTGGTGCAGTCGGGCAAGTACAAGCGTGTGCTGGCGATGGCGTGGGAAAAGCAGTCGGAGTCAAACGCGATGTGGGCGTTGTCGATTCCGATTCCCTTCATCAAGCCGGTCGGCGCCGGGGCGGGCGGTTACTTCGCCCCGCACGTGCGGTCCTACATCCGCCGGTCGGGTGCACCGTTGAACATCGGCGCCATGGTCGCGGTCAAGGACCGGCTGAACGGGGCCCGCAACCCGCTCGCCCACCTGCATCAGCCCGACATCACCCTGGAGAAGGTGATGGAGTCGCCGATGCTGTGGGATCCGATCCGTTACGACGAGACCTGTCCGTCGTCGGATGGTGCCGCCGCGGTCGTGATCGGCAACGAAGAGGCCGCCGAAGCCCGTCTGGCGCAAGGACAACCGGTGGCATGGATCCACGCCACCGCGCTGCGCACCGAGCCGTTGCAGTTCTCGGGCCGCGACCAGGTCAGCCCGCAGGCCGGGCGTGACGCGGCCGCCGCGCTGTGGAAGGCGGCCGGCATCACCAGCCCGATCGACGAGATCGATGCCGCGGAAATCTACGTCCCGTTCTCGTGGTTCGAGCCGATGTGGTTGGAAAACCTCGGGTTTGCGCCCGAGGGCGAGGGCTGGAAACTCACCGAAGCGGGCGAGACGGCGATCGGCGGCCGGCTGCCGGTCAACCCGTCCGGCGGTGTGCTCTCGTCGAACCCGATCGGCGCCTCCGGCCTGATTCGGTTCGCCGAGGCGGCGATTCAGGTGATGGGCAAGGGTGGGGATCACCAGGTTCCGGGCGCGCGCAAGGCCCTGGGCCACGCCTACGGCGGCGGCTCGCAGTACTACTCCATGTGGGTGGTGGGTGCGGACAAGCCGACGCCCGAGAAAGTCGGCGCGTGAGCGGACACCCGGCGCACGAGGCCGGTCGGCGCTCGCGCGAGGCGGTCATAGCCAGGGACAAAGAGGCGTGGCTGGCGGTGTTCGCCGACGACGCCATCGTGGAAGACCCCATCGGGCCCTCGGCCTTCGACCCGGAGGGCAAGGGCCACCGCGGTCGCGACGCGATCTCGGCCTTCTGGGACAAGGCCATCGCCCCGACCACCAAGATCGAGTTCGTCTTTCGCGACACCTACCAGTGCGGCAACGAGGAAGCCAACGTCGGGCACATCCTCATCACCCATGGTGACTACCAGGTGACCGCCGAAGGCGTGTTCACGTACAAGGCCGACGACGAGGGCAAGATGACCGCCCTTCGGGCGTACTGGGAGATGGACCGCGCGGCCGCTTCGGCCCGGAAGGTCTAAAGCGGCTCGAGCCCCGTCAGGTGGCGCTGAGCCAGTTCGCGGTAGGCCTGCGGATTCACCTTCACCCACATCTCGGCGCCCGTCCCGGCGACCGGACCCTTGATCTGCGCCGGCGCGCCGACGGCGAGCATCCCGGCTGGGATCTGGGTGCCGGCCGTCACCAGCGAGTGGGCCGCGATCAGGCTCCGCGCGCCGATCACCGCGCCGTCGAGGACGGTGGCGTGGTTGGCGATCAAGGCCTCCGACCCGACGTGCACCCCGTGAATGCAGCACATGTGCGCCACCGTGGCGCCGGGGCCGATGTCGACCGGGATGCCCGGCGGCGCGTGCAGCACGGACCCGTCTTGCACGTTCGCGCCCTCCCGCACGACGATGGGACCGTAATCGCCGCGCAGGACGGTGTTGAACCACACCGAAGCACCGGCCTCGACGACAACGTCGCCGATCAGGGTGGCGGTCGGGGCCACGAACGCGGTGGGATCCACCCGCGGCGCCCGACCTTCGAATGCAAACAGCGGCATCGTCTAGATATACCCCGAGCGGGCATCGGCCGCGCATATGTCGTGGCCAGACTCGCCGTCGTTGCGCGCCCCTGCCGCAAAACTGTAACGTGTTCTAGTTAGAGGGGTCGTGAGTTGGAGGTGACTGGTGAGTACCGACACCAAAGCGGTTGGCATCCGGGAGATCGATCCCGGCGCGTTGCCGACGAGGTACGCCCGGGGCTGGCACTGCCTGGGCGTCGCGAAGGATTTCCAGGACGGTAAGCCGCACTCCGTCGAGGCGTTCGGTACCAAGCTGGTGGTTTTCACCGACTCGACTGGGGACCTGAAGGTGCTGGACGGTTACTGCCGGCACATGGGTGGGGACCTTTCGGAAGGCACCATCAAGGGTGACGAGGTGGCCTGCCCGTTCCACGATTGGCGCTGGGGTGGCGATGGGCGCTGCAAGCTGGTGCCGTACGCCAAGCGCACACCCAAGACGGCGCGCACCCGCTCGTGGACGACGGACGTACGTGGCGGCCTGCTCTTCGTGTGGCATGACCACGAGCAGAACCCGCCGGACCCGGCGGTGCGGATTCCCGACATCCCGGAAGCGGCCAGCGACGAGTGGACCGAATGGCGGTGGAACCGGATCCTTATCGAGGGGTCGAACTGCCGCGACATCATCGACAACGTCACCGACATGGCGCACTTCTTCTACATTCACTTCGGTTTGCCGACGTACTTCAAGAACGTTTTCGAGGGGCACATCGCGTCGCAGTATCTGCACAACGTGGGGCGGCCGGACGTCAACGACCTGGGCACCTCATACGGGGAGGCGCACCTTGACTCGGAGGCGTCCTATTTCGGGCCGTCCTTCATGATCAACTGGCTGCACAACAGCTATGGCGGATACAAGGCCGAGTCGATCCTGATCAACTGCCACTACCCGGTGACCCAGAACTCGTTCATGCTGCAATGGGGTGTCATCGTCGAAAAGCCCAAGGGCATGGACGAAAAGATGACCGAGAAGCTGTCGCGGGTGTTCACCGAAGGCGTCAGCAAGGGCTTCCTCCAGGACGTCGAAATCTGGAAGCACAAGACCCGCATCGACAACCCGCTGCTGGTCGAGGAGGACGGCGCCGTCTACCAGCTGCGTCGCTGGTATCAGCAGTTCTACGTCGACGTTGCCGACATCCAGCCGGAAATGGTGGAGCGCTTCGAGATCGAGGTGGACACCACGCGCGCCAACGAGTACTGGAACGCCGAGGTCGAAGAGAACCTGAAGACCAAAGAGACCGAAGACGTTCCCGCGGAGCAACACTGACAGACATGCCCGGCGATCAGGTTCCTGACGTCGATCGGCTCGCTCGGTCGATGCTGTTGCTGCATGGCGATCACCACGATCACGACGAGCGGCCGGTCAGTTCCGAACGAAACGGCGGAACTTGGTCGAAGTCAAGGGATTTCGCCAACGATCCGCAACGGGCCGCCGCCGTCGCCGAGGCCAGTCGCGCCGACCGAGAACGCTACCTCAGTTCGGGGCTGCTTCCGGTGGACTGTCGGTTCTGCCATGTCACGGTCACCGTCCGAAGGCTCGGCCCGGGCCACACCGCCGTGCAATGGAACACCGAAGCCTGGCAGCGCTGCGCGCACTTCACCGAGGTGCGTAACTCCGGTGGCGATACCGCACGCATCCGGTCGTGCCCCAAACTGAGCGACAGCATCGAACACGCCGTTGCGGAGGGCTATCTGGCCGAGCCGGCGCCCGAGGACTGATCTACAGCCCGGCGAAGCGTTCCTTCACCGTTTCGGTGGTCAGCCCGTAATCGGCCAGCGAGTACCGATGTTTCGGCGCCCGCTCGCCGGACTGGCTGTCGGCGTGCGTCTTTTCCATCGCCGCCTTCGCCTCATCGGTCAGCGTCAAACCGAAGTGCCGATAGATGTCGGCCACCGTGCCGATCGGATCGGCGATCAGTTCCTTGTAGTCGACGTCATAGAACTGGGCCGGCGAGTATTTGGCGCGGGCGGTGTTGAAGCGCTCCAGCCCACGCGACCAGGTGTCCATTGCGTCAGCGCCGATTTGAGCTCCGTCGAACGACGTCGACCATCCCTCCGCGGTGTGCTGGGCAAGCGAGCACATCGATGCCATGATGGTCTCGACCGGCCGGTGCGTCTGAATCACCAGCGCGTCGGGATACGTTGCCATCAAGGCGTCCAACGCGAACAGATGGCTGGGATTCTTCAGCACCCAACGCTTTTCGACGTCGTTGAGTCCAATCAGCTGGAGGTTCTTCCGATGCCGCTGGTAGGACGGCGTCCAATCCTGCTGCGACAGCCACTGCGCGTAGGTGGGCACGTGCGCCAACGTCTCGTAGGACACCGAATGCAGCGATTGCCGAAGCAGCTGCCAGCACTCCTCTAGTTCGTACGCGGCCATGAAGTGCAGTCCGGTGTAACCCGGATTGTCCCGGTGGTGCTGGTTGAATTGCGCGTCGAGTTGGCGATAAAGCGGGTGCGAATCCCAGGTTTCGCGCGGTGGACGCGGCTGCGGGAATTCGGCCAGCCACATGTGCAGGCCCTGATGAGCGGGGTCGGCGCCGAGCAGGCGGTGCAGCGCGGTGGTGCCGGTGCGCACCAGGCCGGTGACGAAGATCGGGCGTTCGATCACTACGTCGGCGTGCTGCGGGTACTGCTTCCACGAAGCCTCGGACAGCAACCTGGCCACCAGTGCGCCGCGCAGGAAGAACCGATTCATCTTGCTGCCCAACACCGTTAGGCCGGCTTCGCGCCGGTAGGAATCCAGCAGCACCTCCAGCGCTTCGAGGTAGTTGTCGTCGTCGGCGCCGAAGTCGTCAAGGCCAGTCACCTTGGTGGCCGATGCATGCAGTTCGTCGACGGTGCCGATATCGGTGCGATCGGACATCAGTTGTGGTACTCCCCGCAGTTGACATCCAGGGTCTGTCCGGTGATGCCGCTCGACAGATCGCTGGCCAGGAATAGGATCGCCGAGGCCACCTCGTCTTCGGTGGGCAGGCGCTTCAGGTCGGAGTTCGCCGCGGTAGCCGCGTAGATCTGGTCCGCCGTGGTGCCGTACTTGCCGGCCTGGTGCTCGAAATAAGCCTGCAATGTCTCACCCCAGATATAGCCGGGGGCAACGGAATTGACGCGGATCCCCTTCTCACCCAATTCGGTGGCCAGCGATTGCGACATGGACAGCAACGCCGACTTGGCCATCTTGTAGGCGCCGTATTTGGCCTGAGAGTGCCGTAGCACCATGGAGTTGACGTTGACAATCGATCCGTGCGAGGACTCCAGCGCGGGCGTGAAGGCCTGGATGAGCCGTAACGCGCCGAGCGCGCTCAGCTCGATCGCGTCACGGATGTGCTGGAAGCTGGTGCCGGCCAACGGTTTCATGGACGGCACCCGGAACGCGTTGTTGATCAGCACGTCGACCTTGCCGTAGGTCGCCATCGTGGTCTCGACGAGGTAGTTGACTTCGTCGTCGTCGGTGATATCGGCACGCACCGCCAGCGCCTTGTGCCCGGTGTCGTTGATCTGTTTGGCGACACTTTCCAGTCGCTCCACGGTGCGCGCCGCCAGCACCAGGTCGGCGCCGTCCCGGGAGCACCGGTGCGCCAGGGTGGTGCCGAGCCCCGGTCCCACGCCGCTGATGACGACGACCTTGCCGTCGAGCATTTCTGACATCGTCATCCCAGCATCCTGGCCGCAATTTGTTGTTGACGCAGCGCTATTCGCGCACGCCACTCGTCATCGGAAATCTTATTGTGCTCGAAGTAGGGCAACGCGGCCGGTATGGCGTCGAAGTCGACCAGCTCCACGGTGGGGCCGTCGGCCTCGGTGAGTTGACGGGACACCCGCTGCCAGCGGAACTGCAGGAAGCCCCGCCGATGGTTCAGCGTCTCCACCCAGTTCGTCACACCCGGGTTCTGGTCGGCCACGACGATGCGCACCTTTCCGTCCGGATCCGCTTGCGCCTGAGTGTTGTTCAGCGACGTCTGGTGGTTGATGTAGTCCAGCGAGATGTACCACAGGCTGCCGAGTTGGAAGCCGAGGTAGGGTGCGTCGGAGACCGGGATGGTGATCACCAGCGCCTGATCGGGCCGCAGGTCGTAGTGGCCCACCGACGAATATTGCGTCGCCAGACCGCCCGGCGTCAGCCGGGGCGCGACCATCGTGTTGACCGGCAGGTCGAGATAGAACCATTGCGGGAATTGCAGCCAGGTCTTCACCCGGTTAACAAGTTGCTTTCCGGCCGTGGCGTAACGCTTTTCGATGGTCTCGCGGGTCAGCGGGGGCGGGGCGGTACCCGCGGTGTCCAGCCGGGAGATGGCCAGCGTCCCGCGCTGTGCCGACCAGTCACCATAGACCTCGCGGATGACCAGCTGCCCGTTGCTGGTGGGCCGCACCCGCCACTCGAAGCTGCCGTCCGCGGCGATGTCTAGCTCACGGTCGTCGAACGCCGCTTGGCTGGCCGGCACGTTGTCGTCGGTGTATTCCCCGCCGAGCAGCTGGAAGCTCAGATCGGTCGTGGTGCCGCGCTTGCCGGTGACGACATAGTCGTGATTGGCGTGCACCCGGGTGCCGAAGTAGAGAGTGTCGGGGTTGTCCAGGCCCATCTTGGTGAACGGCCCGGTTCCTGACTGCAGGAACGGGTGGTCCCGGTCGTAGTCGAAGGCTAGGTGGATGCAGGCCGAAACGCAGCCCGCCAGATACTGCAGCCCTTCGAGCAGGTCTGCTTCGGTCTCGATGAAGGGTGCGTCGGCGACCAGTTTCTCGGCTTCGACGATCGCTGAGGTGAGAGGATCAGAGAACACGCCTAGACGCTAGAACGTGTTCTACTTTTTCGTCAATGGCGAACATTCCCGCGCGTCGGCCGCACGTTCAAAGACGAGGCCGACTCGCTAGGGTGCGCACTGCTGCGACAGGTCGATCAGATGCTGCCGCACGTCGGGATGCCGATTCAGGTAGTCCATGACGTTGCCGTTGCCGCCCTCCGCCTGAGACTTGGCCTGCAGCTGCTGGTGGAGCTGCGGATGCTGCTTCAGGTACGAGTCGATGGAATTGCCGACCGTCTGATTGCACTGCGGAGCCGCGTTGACTGTGCCCGCCAGTGGCACCGCGATCACCGCGGCGGCGGCAGCGGTCATTAGCCCCCCGGCGAGCAGGCCGTACAGCCCGTGGCGGCGGGCGCCGACTGTGTTGGATGTGCTCATGCGCGCCAGAATACTCGCGGCAGCTTTGCGTAGGCTGTGCGTTCCGGAGCTCAGGAACCAGTGGTCAGCGTGAGGCGGCGGCGCCGCTTTCTTGCTCGCGCTTGATCTCCAGCGCGATGTCGATGAGCTGGTCTTCCTGGCCGCCGATGAGCTTGCGCTGGCCCGCACGGTGCAGCAGCTGGTGGGCGGGCACGCCGTAGCGCTCGGACTGGCGGATGGCGTGCTTGAGGAAGCTCGAGTACACCCCGGAGTA
>NZ_LZKH01000024.1:0-69129 GCF_001672745.1 Mycobacterium sp. E1386 | reverse complement strand
GGCCTCCGAGCGACAACATCGGGCGACGGAACGTGGAGCCGCGACACGCGCACAGTGTCGCTGAGAGGCGGGCAATTTGTGCGGCTCCCGGCGCGGTGACTGGTGTGGCCCCTGTGACCGATGCGGCCGACGTGCTTAGACCAACCACGTTGTGCCGCAAGCGCAGTCACGCCACGGCGTCGACTGAGCGCCCGAGGAAAGCCATGAGCCGGGCCGTCGGCGTCGAATCCGCCGGTGCGGCCTGGGCCGGACCGAAGCCACCCGGCCGCCGCAACATCTGCTCCGGCACCGACTCCACCAGCGCGCGGCTCAGCGCCAGCAGGTCCTCGGGCAGCTCGATCAGCCGCCCTTGTGAGCGATGGATGTCCCAGGCGTGCATGCCCAAGTCCGAGACGGGGTAGGTCAGCGCCCGATGCAACGAAACCTCGCCTTCCGGCGATGTCCGCATCCCGTCGAAGTCGGCGCCTGGCAGCGCGTCTCGTAGTCGCGTCGCCAGCTCACGAAGCCGCGCCGCCGGCTTGTCGCATATCCAATCCGACGGCTGTGAGGGGCCTCCCCAGATCTCGCCGTTCTCCACGAGCGTCACGACTTTCGCTGCGCTGCCGGTGGCGTGACCAACCAGCTCGCGCAGGCTCCAGCCCTCGAGGTTGGATGGCTGGTCCCAGCCGTCCGATGAAATGCGGTCGACGGCCTCGATGAGGAGATCGAGCGCCTCGGTAGCCATCCCGCCGATCGTGGATGTCGTGTCGTCCATTGCGTGTATATCCTTGCCAGAAGACAGCTTCGAATCACTGCGCGGCCGCGGTGCGTCCAACGCCTCAGCGCGATGCAGCCACACAAACTTGTTCTGTCCCGCGGCGCCTGCCAGGAAAGGCCGCACCAGGCGTGGGTAGGCCCTTATCGCTTCCGCACGCGGGATCAGTTCGGGCCTTTCGAGCGCGTACTGGCCGCCGTTCCATGTCAACCGGCATTTGCCGGCGTCCAGCACATTCTCCAACCAGTCGACATGGGGGTACGCCGCCGCCAGCACGAAGCCATCTCCGAGCGGATAGGCGCTCAACGGCGTCACATACGTTCGTCCGCTGCGCCGGCCGACGTGCCGCAGTGCGCTCAGGTTGAAGTACAACATTCCCAGTCGGGTTCCGGCGACGGTGCGTAGATAGGGATTCCCGCGCTTGGTCAGTTGGCGCGTCCAGTCGCTGACACGTTGGATTCGCATCAGCATTCCCCAGCCGAGCAAGAGCAGATAGAGGACTGCGAAGACAGCTGCCGCGATGGCGGGCAGCACCACGAGCACACGCCACAGTCGCCGGCTGGTCATGCGGCAGCCTCCTAATGTCCTAGCAGGAAAAATTTCCGCTACCGTCGGCCGCGTACCGTCCAGAAGTCTAGGCTCGCAGCGCCGGTTACACAGGAGGTCCGCGTGGGCAAGACAGATATCGCAGCGCTTCTCGCGGTCGCCGCCGCCCTGATGGTTGGTATCGGAGACGTCATCCAGCAGCGATCCGCCCAGCAGGTCACCGATAAGCCGGTCGGCACCTTTGCGCTGTTCCGCCGGCTGCTTCGCGATCGCCAATGGTGGACCGGCAGCTTGGTGGCCGGCGCGGGGTTCGGCTTTCAGGCCGCCGCCCTGGGACTGGGTTCGGTGGTGCTCGTGCAGGCAATTTTGGTGACGTCGTTGCTGTTCGCGTTGCTCATCAGCGCTCGGGTGAACCACCGGAGAATCAGCGTGCCTCAAGGGATTTGGGCCGTATTACTGGCGGCCGCGGTGGCGGTGGTGGTAACCGTCGGCGACCCGCAGGAGGGAACGCCGCGCGGGTCGGTGCAGACGTGGACCATCGTGGCGTTGGTCATGGGCCCGGCCCTGATCCTGTGTGTCATCGGCGCGCGCATATTTCCGGGCGCGGTCGGCGCGTTGTTGCTGGGCCTCATGTCCGGCTCGCTGTGGGGATTGTTCTCGGTGTTGACCAAGGGCGTTGTCGACCAACTCGACCACGGCATCCCGGCGTTACTGCGCTTACCCGAGCTGTACGTGTGGGTGGTGGTGGCGATCGCGGCCACGGCCTGGGAACAATCGGCCTTTCGGGCCGGCCCGCTCACCGCATCGCTTCCGGCGGTCACCGTCGCCGAGCCCGTCGTCGGATCGGTGCTCGGTGTCACCGTGCTGGGCGAGACGCTGCGAACCAACGACGTCGGCCTGGTGGCACTGGGCCTGTCGGTCGCGGTGATGGCGGCGGCCACGGTGGCCCTGGCCCACAGCCAGGCCACCGGCGCCCCGCCAGCCGACGAAAAGCCCGCGGTATCAGCCTGATCCGATGCGCGAGCCGACTCGGTGCGCCGTACCGTCCGGATCGACGTAGGCGAATTCGCGCAGACCGTAGTCCGTGTCCTGCGGTGGGATCAGGCGGCCGCCGAGATCTTTCAGTGCCGCCCACTCCGCGTAGAGGGCGTCGGCGTCACTGACGTAGAAGTACACGCTGGCGGCCGTGCGCAGTGGGTCGTGCTCGTCCCATTCGGTGAGGTGAATCGACACCGATCCGCGGTCAGCGAACCCATAGCGAGCAGGACCTTCGTATGCGCGCGCGTCGAAGCCGAGTCGTCGATAGCGATCCAGGGCGGCGTCCAGGTTCAGGACCGGGACGATCGGCGCTACCGATGTGAAGTTGACTGCGGACACGCATCGAACATATCCCTTGACTCCGAATGTCCTCGCGGCGGAAGGCTGTCGTCGTACGCTTCGTCCACCAATAAGTTGTCAATATGCGACGCGCCGGGGGTGCGCGAAATGCTTGAGCGGGGGCTCAGGCAGGAAGGGCCCTCGACATGCGCCAGCTGAAAACCGCGGTCGCCGTTGCCGCTGCCGGAATCCTGCTCTCCGGTTGCGGCCACAGTGGTGGCGGCACCGCCTCGCCATCCACCACGGCCACCACGGCTTCGCCGAAAGGCCCACTGACGAAAGATCAGCTGGCCAACCTGATGCTCAGCCCGAACGAGCTGGACACCGCGCTCGGCGTCACGGGTACGTATAGCGACCCGCCGAAAACCGCTCTGGCGGAAGACCCCGTCAAGCGCAGCGATTACACAGTTCCCGCCGAATGCAACTACGCCATCCGCGCGGCCCTGGCAGCCGTTTATGCCGACAGCGGGAACAGCGCGGTTTACGGCTATCACGACGTCGCGCCCGCACCGGCAGGTGCGACCGAGATGGAAAGGCCGGACGTAGACCAGTTCGTGGTGTTGTTTCCTTCGCCGGATCAGGCGACAGCCTTTTACACCGCTTCGTCTCAGCGCTGGCCGGCCTGCGCCGACCGTCAGGACACCGTTCCCGCCGAAGGCGGCCAACCCGAATTGCAGTGGAAGGTGGGGCAGGTCTCCAACGCCAACGGAGTTCTCAGCGCTCCCGTGACGGTGACCATCAACGGAAGCAGCGGGAACGTGACCATGCCCTGCCAGCGGGCACTGACGGTGCGCAGCAACGTCGTCATCGACGTCGACGCTTGTCGCAGGGACGTCGGTGATCTCGGTGTCCAAATCGCCAACCAGATCGCGGCGAAGATCGACAAGCAATAGGCGAAGCACCGGTCTGCGCGCCGGCCGAACGCCTTTGGTCGCCGCCCGTTCACCTGCCTGCAGTAGCTAGTGTTCACGCCCCCGGCGTACGATCTTGCGGCCGGTCAGCGACGACACTTGCGCCACCACCGATCCTGGCGGTAAGCCGTAGCTGCACACGATGTCGCGACCCGGTTTCGTGCAGCCTGCTCGAAGGGTCGGTCGCGGAGTGTCGAGGAGGAACGAATGAGCGGATCGGAGAGGGCGGCCGAACGCAGCGGGGAGCGACCGGTGATTCACCTGTCGCAGTTGCTGCGCGCGCCGGTGATCGCCCGCGCCGGGGAAACCGTCGGCCGGGTCGAGGACGTGATCGTCCGGCTGCGGGGCGCCGACGAGTATCCACTGGTGACCGGGATCGTTGCGGGGGTCGGCGGTCGGCGCGTGTTCATCGGCGACAAGTCCATCGATGAATACACCGCGGACCGAGTCCTGTTGACCAAGAACAAGGTTGACCTTCGCGGCTTCGAGCGCCGCAACGGCGAGGTGCTGTTGCGCGCCGACGTGTTGGGCCACCGGTTGATCGACGTGGCCAACGTGGAGCTGATTCGCGCCTACGACGTGGAGCTGGAAGATATCGGCGGCGCATGGATGCTGACGCGCGTGGACACTCGACGGCCACCGCGGCTGTTCGGGCTGATCAAGCCGTCCGGTGGGCACGCGGCCCGCGATTGGAAGGCGTTCGAACCGCTGATCGGCGACGCTCGCTCCGACGCCGTGCGGCGCCTGTCGGATCGGTTCGGTGAGTTCAAAGCCGCCGAGATCGCCGATCTTCTGGAGGAGGCGGACAAGGCCGAGGGCGGCGAGATCCTCGACCGGGTGCGCAGCGACCCCGAACTGGAAGCCGACGTGTTCGAAGAACTGGAGCCGGAGAAGGCCAGCCGACTCCTCGACGGCATGCCCGACAACGAGGTCGCCGCGCTGCTGGGCCGGATGCGGGCCGACGACGCGGCCGACGCGATCGCCGACCTGCGCCAGTCGCGGCGCCGCCGCGTGCTGGACCTGATGCCGGGCCCGCAGCGCACCAAGGTCATCACCTTGATGGGCTTCAATCCCGAAAGCGCCGGCGGCCTGATGAACGTCGACTTCGTATCGTGCGCCGCGACCACGACGGCGGCCGAGGCGTTGGAGCTGATCGCGACCGCCAGCACCATACAGCCGGAGGCGCTCATCAAGGTGCATGTTCTCGACGCGGACGGACGGCTCGACGGGGTGGTCTCGGTGATCACGCTGTTGCAGGCCCAGCCCGGTGAAACCCTTGAGCGGCTGATGGATTCGGACCCGGTGCGGGTCACCGCCGACGCGGACCTGACCGATGTCGCGCTGTTGATGGCCGACTTCAACCTGTACTCCATCCCGGTGGTGGACGAACAGGACCGTGTGCTCGGGGTGGTCACCGTCGACGACGTGCTCGAGGCGACCATCCCCGAAGACTGGCGTCGGCGCGAGCCCGCGCCGCGCCCCATCCGCGAGCTCGCTCCCTCCGATGCCCCCAACGCGCGTGTGCCGGGAGGTAACACGCCGTGACGGCCGGTCGCGAAGAGACGGCACCGAGCGCGGTGCTCGACACCGCGCACCTGGGTGATATCGAGGGCGCGTTCGGACGGATCAGCGTCGGCGAAACCGAGCACGCACGCACCTGGAAGACACGGTTGCTGACCCTGCTGGCGATCGTCGGTCCGGGGATCATCGTGATGGTCGGCGACAACGACGCCGGCGGCGTAGCCACCTACGCGCAGGCCGGGCAGAACTACGGCTACTCCCTGCTGTGGGTGCTGCTGCTGTTGATACCCGTGCTGATCGTCAACCAGGAAATGGTGGTCCGGCTCGGGGCGGTCACGGGCGTCGGACACGCGCGGTTGATCAACGAGCGCTTCGGCCGCGGCTGGGGTTGGTTCTCGGTGGGCGACCTGTTCTTGCTGAACTTCTTGACGATCGTCACCGAGTTCATCGGCATCAGCCTGGCCGCCCAGTACATCGGTGTCTCCAAATACGTGGTGGTGCCGGTCTCCGCGGTGGCGCTGGTCGCGATCATGGCGAGCGGAAGCTTCCGGCGCTGGGAGCGCGCCATGTTCGTCTTCATCGCCGTCACCCTGCTGCAGATCCCGATGCTGCTGATGTCCCACCCCCAGTGGGGCGAGGCGGCGAAATCCTTCGTGATACCCCGCATTTCGGGTGGCGTCAGCTCGGACGCGGTGCTGCTCATCATCGCCATCGTCGGCACCACCGTGGCGCCCTGGCAGCTGTTTTTCCAGCAGTCCAACGTCGTCGACAAGCGCATCACCCCGCGCTTCATCGGCTACGAACGCGCCGATACCGTGCTGGGCGCCTTCGTCGTCGTCATCGGTGCGGCGGCGCTGGTGATGACCGGCGAATGGGCGGCACGTTCCACCAACACCATCGGTGGTTTCACCGATGCCGGTGCCACCGCACACCTACTCGGGGAACATCGGGGGACGCTCGGCTGGATCTTTGCGATCGTGCTGATGGACGCCTCGATCATCGGCGCCGCCGCGGTGACCCTGGCCACCAGTTACGCCTTCGGTGACGTGTTCGGCCTGAAGCACTCGCTGCACCGCGGATTCGCCGATGCCAAGCAGTTTTACCTCTCCTACACCGCCATGGTGGTGTTGGCCGCCGCCATCGTCCTCATCCCGGGCGCTCCGCTCGGCCTGATCACCACCGCCGTTCAGGCCCTCGCCGGGCTACTGCTGCCCAGTGCCAGCGTCTTCCTGCTGCTGCTGTGCAATGATCGGGAAGTGTTGGGGCCGTGGGTCAATCGCCCCTGGCTCAACGGGGTCGCCGGGTTGATTGTGGGCACGCTGCTCTTGCTGTCCGGAATCCTGATGGCCACCACCCTGTTCCCCAAACTCGATGTCGTCGCGGTCGCCGGCTATCTAACCCTGGTCCTGATCGTCCTCGCGGCGGCGGCCGTGCCGGCGTTGCGCTGGATGGCTCGCCGGCAACCCGCAGCGCCCCCGGCGCCACTTCCGGCACGGGGAGTGGATCGCAACACCTGGCGCATGCCACCGTTGGCCCTGCTGGAGCCGGTCACCTGGTCACCGGGCACCCGTCTGGGCATGATCGCGCTGCGCGGTTATCTGATCCTCGGCGCATTGCTATTGGTGGTCAAAGCAATACAGCTCAGTCACTGACGGCTTGCCGAATTCGGCGGGCCACCTCGCCGTACCGCTCGAAACGCTCGGGATCGCCCACGGCGTTGTAAAGCACGAGCCGCGTGGCCTTTCCGGCATATTTCTCCCTCAGCGCGTCGGCCAGCCCGTCCCACGTCGACTCGGTGGCAAAGACCGCGATGTGGTCGTCGCTGACCTGGGCCGCCATGCCAGCGATGTCCCCGGCCTTCTGCTTTTCCCGAATCCGGGCGGTCGTGCCCTCGAACCCGGCCTGGTCCCAGATGAACGCGTAATTCGGTGTGCTGCCGTAGAAGGCCATGCTGGCCCGCACCAGTTCGCGTTGCTTGTGGAGCTCCTCGTCGCCGTCGCCGACGATGGTCATCACCGGAACGATCACCGCGAGGTCCGACGGCGAGCGTCCCGCCTTGGCCGCCCCGTCGGCGATGTTCGGCAGCACGTGACGGGCGATGTAGCCCGGCTCGCCGAGTGGGTGCACGTGCACCCCGTCGGCCACTTCGCCCGCCATCCGCAGCATCCACGGATTGACCGCTGCGATATCGACTTTCGGATCGGGCGCCTCGATGGGACCCGGGCTCCATTGCGGGGTGATGAAGTCGAGGTCATAGAAGTCGCCGTGGTGCTCGAGCGTCCCGGATCGAAACGCCGCGAAGCACGCCTTGACGGCGAACAAGTAGTCGCGCAGCCGGGGGCCGGGCCGCTCGAACGCCACGCCGTAGCGCCGGACGACGTGCGTGCGCACCTGGGTGCCCAGGCCCAGCCGGAAGTTTCCGCCGGTCGCTTCCTGAAGCTCCCACGCCGTGGCCGCCGTGACGAAGGGGCTGCGCGGGAAGGCCACCGCTACGCCCGTGGACAGCTCGAGACCCGGAGCGGCCTGCGACGCCACGGCGGCGTTGAGGTAGGCCGTGCGCCCCGTCTCGGTGAACAGCAAGCCGGAGAATCCGCCGGATTGCGTTCGCCGGGCCAGGTCGCCGATCTGGTGTAGCGGCTGCGGGACCGTCATCGCGTCGACGTGCATTCCTCGGAGCCTACGTGGGGCCGGGCGCTGGTTGGGCCGCGGGACAACCGCGCCGGCGATATTCGCCTCTTGCTGGGCGGCCGGTTCACAGTGTTAGCTCTGTAGGCAACAGCAACCACCGCCGTTTCGCTAATAGGAGGCTTTCGAACATGCTTCGTGGATTGGTCATCGCTGGAGCAATCGCAGTGGGAATTGCCCTGGCTCCCCCGGCCCTGGCCACCCCGCCGACGACGACAACCACGACAACGACTTCACCGACGACGGGCGGCAGCGTTTACTACCCGAACTGCAAAGCGGCGTGCGCCGCCGGCGCCGCCCCGATCTACGCGGGACAGCCGGGATACCGGGCGCCGCTCGATCGTGACGGCGACGGCATCGCGTGCGAAGTCTGCCACTGAGGCTGCGGCGCTCGATGTCCGTGTCCACGGTGCGGTGGCTCGCCGTCATCGCGGTGGCCTGTGCCGGTCTCATGGCGTGCGGGTCGCAGCACGCCGCACCGCCCAACGCGTCCAGTTCGAGCGCGACGAAGTTGTCGGCGCCTCCGAGTTCGAAGGCACCGAGCTCAGTCGGCTCTCCCGCGACCACCAGCACGCCGGCGTGCGTGGGTTTATCGATATGCCCGCCACCGCCTCCGGATGCCGAGGGGAATCCGGCGTGTTACTACGCCGACGGGTGGCGTGCCGATTCCTCAGGCGCCGGGATCGAGGTGTGGTACTTCCGTGACCCGAAGGACCCGTCCCAGCCGGCCAAGATCACTGCGTTGGTGCGGAAGAAGGATGGCACCACCGAATCCCAGGACGCCGACATCGCCGCCGATCAACAAGTGCATCGGTTCGGATTCACGAGCGTGGCGGCGTCCGCGGTGCAAGAGGTCTTGCTCAGCAGCGTCGGCGGCCGCTGCTTCGTCATCGGGCCCGGCTGACGCCCGCGTGCTCAGCGCTTCGGGGGACGGTGGCTTACCGGAGCGGTAAAGCCTTGGGTGTCGTCGAAGTGAGCCCACTGCCCGTCGTCGTTGACCTCCATGCGCCAGCCAAGTTCGGTACTGCCGCCAATCGAACGAATGAACCACGCGTGCGCGGACTCCGCGTCGGCGAAATCCTTCGTCGCGACAACCCGCCCGCGTGGGTCGACGACGCGAAATTCAGCCATGGGACGTGATTATCCCTGCCAGCGGCTTTTCAATCGAGCTAATCGGCCATTTGCCGACAAAGCCGACGGCGAACAGTGTTCCCGGAGATCTGGCAAATCCCCGACTACACGGTGCGGGTCAAGCGGTCGGCGAGCAACTCGGCGAACCTGGCCGGATCGTCGAGCGCGCCGCCCTCGGCGAGAAGCGCTGTGCCATAGAGCAATTCGGCAGTCTCGGCAACCTCGGCCAGTGCGGCATCTCCGTCGGCCTTCTTCTGCGCCTCGCGCAGGCCGGTGACCAGTGGATGGTTGGGGTTCAGTTCGAGGATTCGCTTGCCGACGGGAATGTCCTGACCGGACGCACGGTAGAGCCGGGCGAGGGCGGGCGTGATGCCGAAAGGGTCGGTGATCAGGCAGGCCGGCGAGTCCGTCAGGCGGCTGGAAAGCCGTACCTCCTTGACGTGTTCGCTCAACGTCTCCTTCATCCAGGTCAGCAGGTCGGCGAATTCCTTCTGCTGCTCCTCGCGCTCGGCCTCGCTCTCGTCGCCTTCGGAGCTGAGGTCCACCTCGCCCTTGGCAACCGACTGTAGCGGCTTGCCGTCGAACTCGGTCACGGTCCCCACCCAGACTTCGTCGACCGGGTCGGTGAGCAGCAGGACCTCGTAACCCTTGGCCTTGAAGGCCTCGAGGTGCGGCGACTTCAGGATCTGTTGCCGCGTCTCACCCGTAGCGAAGAAAATCTGCTCCTGGCCGTCCTTCATGCGCTCCACGTACTCGGCGAGGGTGGTGGCCTCCTCCTCGCTGTGCGTCGAGGCGAATGAGGATATCTGCAGCAGGGTCTCCCGGTTGTCGAAGTCCGACAGCAGCCCCTCTTTGACGACTCTGCCGAATTGAGTCCAGAAGGTCCGGTAGTCGTCCGGTCGCTCGGACTGTAGTTCTTTGATGGTGGAGAGAACCTTCTTGGTGAGGCGCCGACGAATCGCCTTGATCTGCCGATCTTGCTGCAGGATTTCGCGTGACACGTTGAGCGACATGTCCTGTGCGTCGACGACGCCCTTGACGAAGCGCAGGTATTCGGGCATGAGCTGGTCGCAGTCACCCATGATGAACACCCGCTTGACATACAGCTGAATCCCGGTCTGGGCGTCGCGGTTGAACAGGTCGAACGGCGCGTGGGACGGGATGAAGAGCAGGGCCTGGTATTCGAAGGTGCCCTCGGCCTTCATCGCGATGATTTCGAGCGGGTCATCCCAGGCGTGCGCGATGTGCTTGTAGAACTCCTTGTATTCCTCCTCGGAGACCTCTTCCTTCGGCCGCGCCCAGAGGGCCTTCATCGAGTTGAGGGTCTCGGTGTCGATGACGACCTCTTCACGGGTCTCTTCGGAGTCTTCCTCGACAGGAACCTGGATCCGTCGCTCGACCTCCATGCGGATCGGCCAGGCGATGAAGTCGGAGTATTTCTTGACCAGGCTGCGGATCTTCCATTCCGAGGTGTAGTCGTGCAGCTCGTCCTCGGCGTCTTCGGGCTTGAGGTGCAGCGTGACCGACGTCCCCTGCGGGGCGTTTTCGACGGCCTCGATGGTGTAGGTGCCCTCGCCGCTGGATTCCCACCGGGTGGCTTCGCTTTCGCCGGCCTTGCGGGTGAGCAGCTCGACCTTGTCGGCGACCATGAAGCTCGAATAGAACCCGATGCCAAATTGACCGATCAGTTCCTCGGAGGCCGCCTCGTTCTGGGCCTCCTTCAATTGCTGACGCAGCTCGGCGGTGCCGGACTTCGCCAGGGTGCCGATCAGCCCCACCACCTCGTCGCGGGTCATGCCGATCCCGTTGTCACGGATGGTCAGGGTGCGTGCGTCCTTGTCCACCTCGACCTCGATGTGCAGGTCGGAGGTGTCGACGTCGAGGTCTTTGTTCCGGAAGGCTTCCAGCCGCAGCTTGTCCAGTGCGTCGGAGGCGTTCGAGATCAGCTCCCGCAGAAACGAATCCTTGTTGGAGTACACCGAGTGGACCATCAGGTCCAGCAACTGGCGGGCCTCCGCCTGAAACTCCAACTGCTCGACACGCGCGTTCATCGACATTCCCTACATTTCTCCCAGGACATGACGTTTCAAATTTACCGAGCTGCGAGACGCAAGTGTCCGGGGGTTCGCCCGTAGCGATCACGTCGGGCCTACGCTGAGCAGATGTCTGTTGCCCAGCGCGAACGAGCCGCCCTTGTCGACACTCTGCGCGGCGTCGGACCCGACGCACCCACCCTCTGCGAGGGGTGGACGACCCGCGACCTCGCCGCCCACCTGGTGATCCGCGAATACCGCCCCGACGCCGCTCCGGGCATCGTCATCCCCTTCTTCGCCCCGCACACCGAGAAGGTGCAGGACCAGACCGCCGAAACCGAGTGGAGCGAGCTGGTGGACAAGGTCGCGTCCGGCCCGCCGGTGTACTCACCGTTCAAGCTGCTCGACGCGGTGGCCAACGTCGCCGAGATGTTCATCCA
Organism: Mycobacterium sp. E1386; assembly: GCF_001672745.1. Classification (NCBI taxonomy): domain Bacteria; kingdom Bacillati; phylum Actinomycetota; class Actinomycetes; order Mycobacteriales; family Mycobacteriaceae; genus Mycobacterium; species Mycobacterium sp. E1386. The sequence goes on along the minus strand of NZ_LZKH01000024.1, from coordinate 57,731 downwards.
CCACGAGGATGTGCGTCGCGCCCAGCCGGGCTGGGCCCCCCGCGAGCTGGAGCCTGCCCTGGCCGCCAGGCTGCGACGCACCCTGCCGCTGATGGCCCGGGTCACGCTCGCCAAGGTGCCGGGCCGGGTCGCGTTGCGCACCCCCGAGGGCAAGACACTGCTCACCGCGGGACGCGGTCCGGCGGTCACCGTGACCGGTGCGCCAGAGGAGCTACTGCTGTTCGCGGTCGGGCGCTCCGCGCGAGTCGAGTTCGACGGCGACGCATCGGCGGTTCAGTCCGTCCGGGATGCGCCCAAGGGCCTGTAGTCGTTTGATCCAAACGCTTCTCGGAGCTGCTTTTTGATCACCTTGCCGAACTGATTGCGCGGCAGCGCATCAACGACGACCAGGCGCTCGGGATGTTTGTAGCGGCTCAGCCCGCGCGAATGACAATGCCGCACCAGTGATTCCAGCGACAGGTCCTCGGCCGAAGCCGGCACCACCACCGCGCATACGCGCTCACCGGTGCGCGGGTCGGGGATCCCGATGACGGCGACATCGGTGACCGCGGGATGGGTGGCCAGCACATTCTCGACTTCGAGGGCCGACACGTTCTCCGCGTTGCGGATGATCGCATCCTTGATGCGGCCGGTCACGCGGACGTTGCCGTCCAGGTCGACCAGCCCGAGATCGCCGGTGCGGAGCCAGCCGTCCTCGTCGAACGCGTCGGCGTCGAGCGTCGCGTCCGCGTACCCGAGAAAGCACTGGGGTCCCTTGAGCCGCAGCTCACCTTCCTGCCCGGCGGGCAGTTCGGCCTCGTCGCCACCGACCACCCGGACGCTGACGCCCGCTGTTGGCCTGCCGACGGTGTGGTCGAGCGACTCGGATGCGTCGGTGAGCGAGGGTGAGGCCGCGACGGGGAATTCGGTGAGCCCCCAGGCATTGGCGATGCCGGGCAGGCCGAAGGCCTCGCGAATTTGGCGGCCCAGCTCGGCCGTGATGGGCGCGCCGCCGGCCAGGCAGCCGCGAAGGAAGGGGAACAGCGGCTGATCACCATGGGCTCGTTGGGCATCGAGGAAACCGACGAAGAACGGGGTTGCCGTGCCGAGAAAAGTCGGGTTGTGCGCCGCGATGGAAAACGGTGTGGTCGCCGGGTCGAATACCTCAAACAGCGCCAGCCGCATGCCGGTTCGCAGCGCGGCGGCCAGCATCACCGCCCCGCCGATGTGCGCTACGGGAAAGGCGATGGGATCGACGTCGCTGCTGGTGATGCCGATCGCGCTGACCAGTCCGGTTGCGCCGGCGATCACCGATGCGTCGGTATGGCGGATCCCTTTGGGCGCCGCGGTGGTTCCCGACGAGTAATAGACCCAGCGCGCGTCGTGGGCGGCAACCGGCGGCGGCCCGAGCGCATCGGTGGCCGCACGGGGCAGTCGAAGCTTGCCGTCGTCCGGCGGCGTCGCCAAATCAACGGTGATGACTTCGAAACCTCGCGTCGCGGCCAGACTCCGCGCCAGCGCGCCGTGATCGAATCCTCGCCAAATATCAGGCACGACAAGGTATTCCGAGGACAGCTGCTCAGTGATGAAGCTGACCTCGTGCTCTCGCAGTATCGGGATGATGGGATTTTGCACCGCACCGATCCGGGCCAGTGCCGCCATGACGACCAGGGTCTCGAGCGTGGTCGGCAGTTGCCAGGACACGACGGTTCCCGCGCGTATCCCACGTTCGGTGAACGCCGCGGCGGTCGCGCACGCGGCATCATGGAACTCACGGGTGGTCAGGCTGCGCCCCTTGTCGTCGGCGAGCAGTGGCCGCGGCGGGGCCTGTGCCGCGTCGGCGATCAAGGCCCAGTAAGTGGCGTCGCTTGCGGTGCTCATTCGTTCGTCGGATTGACCTGAATCGGGCGGAATCCCGAGTGGGCTATCGCGACCGAAACGCCACTGCCAATGGGCCCCTTGCGGTCGACGAGCACGGCCGACCCGGTGGCCACGCCCTCGTGGCTGTAATGCGTCAGCGAGGCCATGCCGATGTGGGGCCCTTCGGGCAGCCGGCTCAACGTAAGCGTGTAGTCGGCGTTGATGAATTGCAGACCGTTCGTGCCCCAATTGGCAAGGGAGGCAGTGATATCGGCCGCCATCGCCGCACGGGTGAAGGCACTGAGGGGTTCGCCGTCGATGAGGCAGCGTGTCTCATACAGCCAGGTGTACTTCGGGCCGGAAGTGTCGGCCCATTCGGGGTCGGGGTTTTGCAGTTCCGCGCCCCAGCCGTAGGTGCGCATGAACAGCGACGGCTGAGCGCCGTCCTCGATTGGCAGCGGCGGCATCTGCAGGTTCGGGGACCACACGTGGCCTTCGGGCTGAGGACCGCGCCGCAGAAACAGCGCGCTCCCGCGGGCGACGGGGACACCTCGCTGGGAAAGGACCGCCTCGACGAGGCGCAGCCGCCGACGATCGTGGTGCACGGTGGTCCGCACCTCGATGGGTTCCAGCGCGGCCGGCGCGGGTAGGTCGACGGTCAGACGGGCGGGTTGCAGTTGCGGGTCGTCGACCGCGCGTTCGACGGCCCAGCCCAGCAGTCCGCCGACCACGTGCCCGCTGAGCGAGGGACCCCACCCACCGCGCGCGATCGGATTTGGTACGAAACGGGTTTCATCGCGCACGAAGTACGGCGTCTGCTCCGCTGAATCAACGTCATCCGGCACGAAATTCGTTTCGGTCAATGCGCGACGCTCCGCCCAGAGTTGGGATCCCCCGTGTGAGGATGGCAACAGTTGATATTACTGTTTGGGTTCCAGTCCCCCGCGGCCGACCTGGCCGCAGGCCAATTCCCTAGCCGAGCAAGCGTGTTGGCGCCCTTAGGCGATCGCCGCACCGACCAAGTGGCCGATTGCGTAGGTGATCGATAATGCGAGACCGCCTCCGATGACATTGCGGAGGACGGCCCGGCCTTTGGGCGCCCCGCCCAAACCGGCCGATACCGCCCCCGTGAGCACCAGCGCGGCGAGTACCGCGGCCACGGTGACCGGGATTCTCCACATCGCGGGCGGCGCCAGGATCGCGACCAACGGCAGGAGGGCACCGACTGCGAACGACAGCGCCGAGGATGACGCCGCCTGCCACGGGTTGGTCAGCTCCTCAGGATTGATACCGAGTTCGACTTCGGCGTGGGCAAGGAGCGGATTGTGGTCGGTAAGTTCCTCGGCCACGGTGCGCGCGGTGGCGGCGTTCAGGCCCTTGGCCTCATACAGGGCGGCAAGCTCGTCCAGCTCGGCGGCCGGATCGTCGCGCAGTTCCTGGCGCTCCTTGTGCAACAGCGCCTTCTCGGTGTCGCGCTGGGTGCTGACCGACACGTACTCGCCCAGGGCCATCGACACGGCCCCGGCAACAAGTCCGGCGGTGCCCGCGGTCAATACCGGAGCTCGTTCCACCGTCGCGGCAGCGACTCCCACCACGATGCCCGCAGTCGAGACGATTCCATCGTTGGCGCCCAGGACTCCTGCGCGCAGCCAATTCAATTTCGATGACACCGAACCCGAATGCGGTTCGGACGGATGCGGATGCGACGGACTCGGCACGGCCGCAACGATATACATCAAAGATCCGCTCGACTAGGAAACATAGCCTTTCCAAAGCGGCTGGGCGGTCTCCCTGCCTCGTCTCGGCCTCGTCGGGTCGCCGTATCAGGCGCACGTCGATCCACGACACATAAACGTCGGCGACGACACGCCGTTGCGGGCCGCCGTGGTTTATGTTTCGCGGTTTCCCCGTGGGTGCCGTCCACCTTTCGCTACGTCAACGCGCACGTCGGGGTGCCCCAGAAGTTTTGCTTGGGCCACGCACAGCCGATGCATAGGGAACCTATTTATGGTCGAACTGTGTAAGGGGGATTCCGAGGATTCACTGGCAGTTAGACAGGTGAAGGACTATGAAATTCAAGCAAATACTTGGGGGGATAACCGTCGCCGGCGCCCTGAGCGCCGCGGCGTTCGGTGTGGGTGCGGGTGTCGCCAACGCCGCTCCGGGAGCGCCACAACCCGGTCCGGCCGGCAATCATGGTGGCCCGGCTCCCGGAGGTATCCATCCGCCGAACGCGCCCGGTGACCCGGGCGGACCCGGGGGCCCAGGCGGACCTCCGGGTGGGCCAGGCGGCCCCGGTCACCCGGGCGGACCTCCGGGTGGACCCGGTGGCCCCGGTGACCCCGGTGGCCCCGGCGGCCCCGGTGGGCCCGGTGGGCCCGGTGGACCGGATCATCCCGGTGGCCCCGGCGGCCCCGGTGGGCCCGATCATCCCGGCGGGCCCTGGCACGGAGACGCCCAGCGCGGCTACTTCCGCGGTGCCCCGTGGGGCGATGGGCCGGCGCCCTGGGGTCCCGGCGAGCCGCCGCGGCCCGCGTGGGACCGGCCGCTCCCCCCGCCCGGAGGGCAGTGGGGATACGGCCCGATCAACTACTGGGGCTACCAGGAGACTCCTGTGTGGGACCCCGGGTTCAATCAGTGGGGCTTCTGGTTCTTCGGGGTCTGGATTCCGCTGTAAACAGCGGTAGTAACAACGCCCGCTTCGCCACTTGGCGAGGCGGGCGTTGTGCTGTCAGTCGGTAGCTCCGCCGGCACGGATCGTCTCGGGACCCGAGCCGACGGGACTTTTGGCCTTTCGGCGGGGGCCGTCCGCCATGCCATAGGTGCCGTATGGCCCTCGTTTGACGGGTCTCGATAGCGAAACATCGAGGTCACGGTTGCGTTTCCGCAGCTGCGTGGCCTGTGTAATCGACTGAAGAGGAGGCGCGATGACCACGCCTGACTTCAAGCCCGCTATCTCGCGGCAGGCGACAGATCCGCGCGTGACCCTCTTGTACGCCGCCACGCTGGTCGTGGCCGTGGCGTCGGGAATCTGCGCATTGGTCGCTCTTGCGGCCGGCTCACCGCTTCAGTTCGGTATCTCGGCGGCGGTATTCGGCGCCAGTTGGATTGCCACCGACTTCATCGAACGGACGGTTGCGCGCGCGCAGGAGCGTTTCGTTCGGCAATGCGTCGTCAACCGGCCGGTCCCCGGCTATCGACCCTCGCGCGTCGTGTACTGCGGTGACTACGAACATTTCTCGCGACCGGCTCCGCGCGTGGTGAGCAAGCTAGCCGCCTGACGGCCGCTCAGCGCTTGGTGCCGACGGTAATCAGATCGGAGATGATCCGGGTCCAGGCAGGCCGCGGGATGCGGTGCTGATCGCTGATGACGAAACCGGCGCCTTCGAACAACGACTTCATTTCCGCCGGCGACGCATTGTGTTGCGGTTTCCACCTATTCGCCGACGATGCCTGCAGCCGCGGCTGCCGCGTACTCAGGGCCGCGACGGCCACCAACCCGCCAGACGCCAGCACGCGGTGGAATTCGCGCAGCGCCGCCGGCTGGTCAAAGAAGTGGAACGCCGACGTGGTCACCACGGCGTCGAGCGCGCCATCGTCGAAGGGCAGCTGCTCAGCCGGGCCGCGCAACCACTGCACTCGGTCGGTTCTGGCGCGGGCCTGGGCGAGCATACCGTCGGACATGTCTACACCGTAGATCTCGTCCGGCTCCAGCTCGCGGGCGATCCGATCACTGAGAATGCCCGTGCCGCAGGCGATATCGGCGATCTTGCGGGCATGGTGGGCGCGCAACTGCGCAATCACCTCATCATGCGGCGGACGGTAAACCCACTGCTGCAGGAACGGCAGATCGTACGCCGGAGCCAAAAAACTCCAGAGCCGCGTTACCGCGTCGTTGAGTCCTCGTCGACTCGGTGCCGTCATTCGCTCAACACCGAGCTGTAGTAGACGGTGTCGGCGACGGACACCGAGTCGTTCGTCTGGGGAATCGCCGCCAGCCCACTGTCGGCCAACAGCTCACTCATCTGGGTACCGACCGTTTCCCACCCCAGGTCCTTCAGGTAGGCGGCGACGTCGTTGCGCTCGCCCTCGAAACCCAGCTCCTCCCAATCCAGCTCGAAGCCGTGGTCGCGCCATTTGGCGGTGGCCCTGCGCATCATCTCCCGCGCTTCTTCGATGTCCTGCTGGGGCCGCTGCGGGATGGCTTCGACAGCCAGCCTGCTGCCATTGGCACTCAGCGCGGAAATGTTGTCCAGCAAGCGGTCCTGGGCCTCCGGCGGCAGGTACCCGAAGAGGCCTTCCGCGATCCATGCGGTCGCGCGGCTCTTGTCAAAGCCGGCGTCCACCAACGCCTTCGGCCAGTCACGTCGCAAATCAATGGCGACCGTGCGCAGGTCCGCCTGCGGGGCGGCGCCCAGCTTCGCCAGGGTGGTGGTCTTGAACTCGATAACCTCCGGCTGGTCGATTTCGAACACCGTCATCTCGGCGGGCCACGACAGCCGGTAGGCGCGCGTCGAGGCCGGACGCCAGAATCACCGCCTGACAAATCCCGGCTTGGGCCGCGTTGTGAAAGAAGGTGTCGAAGAAGCGTGTCCGGGCGGCCATCGCCAGGGGCATGTGCTCGAGTTTCCAACCGGATTCGTGGTCGTCGACGTCGGCCGCAACAAGGTCGCCGTCGACCCATCGCGTGAAGAAGTCCACGCCCACGGCGCGAACCAGCGGTTCGGCGAACCGGTCCTCGATCAGCGGATTGTCGGCCTTGGTCGCGATCGCTCGGGCCGCGGCCACCATCGTGGCCGTCGCGCCCACGCTGGTGGCCAAATCCCAAGTGTCGTTGTCTGTGCGTGGCATGCGTTGGTCCCCTCGGAGCGAAGCGATACTTAGCCACTATAACGACCGCGAGGGGCGATAAGTTCCCGAGCATTTCGCGGCAGGTCGCCGCGGATTAAGACGTCTGGCTAGCAAGCCCTACCGCGGACCGGGACCGCCCGGGCCGCCGGGACCGCCCGGCCCACCGGGACCGCCCGGGCCACCGGGACCGCCCGGGCCACCGGGGCCACCGGGCCCACCCGGCCCGTTCACGGCGGGGACAAAGGGCACGCATTGATGCAAGTCCACGCTCCACACAAACCCGTCAGCGCAATTGGGGTCGGCCCGGCCGATCGCCGGCGTCGTGACCGCCGACAACATCGCCAATGCGAGAGCGAACGCGCCGAACGCCCAGACCCGTACCAGCTGCTTGAGTGTCATCTCGGTCTCCTCCCGGCCCAACATTCATTTTGCGACTCGCAACCCGTTGGCGGTGTTGTTATTCGGGAACCAGTTCGAAGACCGGAATGACCCGGTCGGTGCGCTCTTGATACTCGCGAAACCCGGGAGCCCGCTCGACGACGATCCGATAGACGGAATCGCGCTCGCCGCGGGGTAATTCGCGCACAGTCGCCGGCTTGGGCGCCTGCGAGCCGATTTCCACAGTCACCCGAGGGTTGGCGCGAATGTTGTGCACCCATGCCGGGTTGCTGTCCCGGCCCGCGGCGGATCCGACGATATAAATCTTGCCGTCGACGTCAAAATAGGCGATGGGGTTCACTCGCTGCGCACCGCTGCGCGCACCGGTCGAGGTCAACAGCAGCAACGGGAAGCCCTCGAACTGTCCACCTACCTTGCCCCCGTTGCGGCGGAATTCCTCGATATTGCGCTCGTTGAATTCGCGCTCCGACTGCATCGCATCATCGACCATCACCCCATCCTGGCATGGGTATGGGGCCACCGAGCGACCCACGATTGGTCGCAGCGAAATCGGGGTATCACCTGGGACATCCCATCGGGGGGGGTATCCGCTTCCGTAGCAACGAAGTGAGCACGAGATGGTCGGCTGGCTGGACAGGCTGCAACGCCGAAACCGCGCGGCGGGTGTGGTGATCGGCGTCATTTACAAGTATCTCGACGATCAAGGCGGTTACCTGTCCGCCCTGATCACCTACTACGGGTTCGTGTCGCTGTTCCCGCTGTTGCTGCTGTTGACGACCGGCCTGGGCGTCATCCTGGCCGGACGCCCCGACCTGCAGCAACAGGTGCTGCACAGCACCTTGAGCCAATTCCCCGTCATCGGCAGTCAGCTGCATGAGCCTGCCGGGCTCAGCGGGGGAACCGTCGCCGTGGTCGTCGGCGTACTTGGCGCGCTCTACGGCGGCCTGGGCGTCGGCCAGGCGGTGCAGAACGCGATGGACTCGGTATGGGCCGTCCCGAGGAACAAGCGTCCTGACCCGATTCGCTCGCGCCTGCGCAGCTTGATGCTGTTGTTGGTCCTTGGCTCGGCGGCCCTGGCCGCCACCGTCCTGTCCGCCGCCGGCCAAGCCACCGGGGCGCTGGGCGTATTCGGAAAGATCGGCGTCGCACTGGTCGCCGTGATGATCAACGCACTGATCTGCCTGGTGGCGTTTCGCGTGACCACCGCGCGAAACCTCAGCTATCGCCAAGTCCTGCCCGGAGCGCTTGCGGCAGCAGTGATCTGGCAGATATTGCAATGGGGCGGTGCAGGATATATTCGCCACACGGTGAAGACCGCCAGCGCCACCAACAGTGTCTTCGCATTGGTGCTGGGATTGCTGGCCTTCCTTTTCCTGATCTCGTCGACGCTGGTCATCTGCGCCGAGATCAATGTCGTTCTGGTGGAAGGGCTTTACCCGCGCGCCTTGCTCACGCCCTTCACCGATGACGCGGAACTTACACCGGCGGACCGCAAGACCTACACCAAGAAGGCAAAAGCCGAGCGGGTCAAGGGCTTTCAGCGTGTTAGCGTCAGGTTCGGCGACCTCCGACGCAAGGCGACCGGCCCCCCGACCCCGTCCGTCGGCAGCCGACCCGCCGGCTAGTCAGTTCCCCCGCCCGGTTTGTTGCTGCAGTTCGTCGATGAGCTCCGATGCTTGCGCCTTGGTCAAATCGTCGGGAACGTCGCGTCCTGCTTCCTGGGCCAAGGTGTGCACGTAGCTGCGCTGCGGGCCGGTCATCGGCTCGTCGCCGGTCACCCACTCGGACGTCTCCTTTTCGGGATTCTCGCCTGGCGACTGTCGGTTGTCTGTCATGTCCTTCACCTCCGCGACAAGGGATAACCATCGCACGTACGTTCGAAACATGAGGATTTGGAAGAATCGTTGCCATGTCGCGTTCCTTCGACATCTCGATCGAATCGCCCGCCAGCGTTGAGCAGATCCATACGACGTTCGGCCGCGAGGACTACTGGCTGGCCCGCCTGAAAGCCAGCAACGCTCCCACGACGCTGGATTCCCTGGTCGTTGACGCCGATGGCACCGTGACAGTTCGCGCCACCCAGCACGTTGCTCGCCAGGTGATGCCCACGCTCATTGCCAAAGCCGTCCCCGGCGAGCTGAAGATCGTCCACAGCGAGACATGGCGACCAGTCGTCGACGGCGAAGTCCGCGGTCAAATCAGCGTTGTGAGCTCCGGCGGTATTGGATCGGGCCGTGCGGAAGCGTGGATGGGGCCCGCGGGCGACGGCGCCCGGTTGCGCTTCGCCGTGGAAGTGGCGGTCAAAATCCCGCTGGTGGGCCGCAAATTCGAGAAGTCGATGGAAGCGGACCTGGCCAAGAGCATTCCCGCGTTACAGCGCTTCACCAGTACTTGGATCGCCGAAAACGCCTGACGGCCCCGACGTTTGGTCAGTTTTCCGATGCCGGCGACGCGGGGTCGACGGCAACCAGTTCGGTGAGGCCGCTAATGGTGAGGATCGGCATCAGGATCGGGTGTGCGATCAGGTGGATGTGGTTGGCGTGGGCGAACAGAGCGCTGATGGCGGCGCTGTCGAGGTACTCGACGCCACTGAGATCCACAGTGAGCGGACCGCCGCCGGAGGACTCTCCGCTCGCGCTGGTAAGGGCCTGGACGAACGCGTCGATGTTGCTCAAATCTATCTCCCCCGCCGCGACCAGCATCAGCTCCCCGTCATCGCGGCGCGCGGTGTCGAGGGTGAGCGACGTGGGCATCATGTGATCCTCGCGGATAGGTGAACCGTTGTTCCGGCGGCGTCGGGGCTGATGGTGACGTCTTGCATGAGCCCTCGCATGAGAGCAATACCCCGGCCCCGGTGGGGATAACTTGCCGGTTGCGGAACCTTCCACGAGCCGGTGTCGGTAATGGTCAACTGCACCTGGTCGACCAGTGCGGTCGCGCCCAGCTTGATCGTGCCTTCCGGTTTGTCGCGGTGACCGTGCTCGATGGCGTTGGCGACGGCCTCCCCGGCGGCGACGAGCACGTTCATCGCCTGTTCCGGGTCCAGCCGGGTCCGCGTCAACCAGGTGCGCAACGCGGTTCGGGCCGGGGCGAGGTGGCTGACGTCGGCGGGGAACGTCAGCTCCAGCGGCGCGGGGTGGCGATAGAGCAGAAGGACAACATCATCCTGGTAGCCGCCGTCGGGGGCCAGGCCGAGCATGATGTCGTTCGCCAATTCATCGAGAGTGGACGCACGGCCGTCCTGCACCAGGCCCGCTGCGCGGGAGATCCCCTGCCCCAATGCGGTGCGCCGGCGTTCGACCAGCCCGTCTGTGTAGAGGAGCAGGGTCGCGCGGGCCGGAATGGTCACCCTGGCCTCGGGGCGGGACCAGTCGGCTCGTACCCCCAGCGCGATGGTGTGACCGTCATCGAGGATCTGGGTGGTGCCGTCCGCGTGGACCAGGACGGGCGGCGGGTGGCCGGCGCTGGAATAAATCAGCTCGCCGGTCTCGGGGTTGAGCACCGCGCAGACGGCGGTGGTGCACTGGGCGCCTGGCAGCCGCGCGGCGAAGCGATCCATTCCGGAGAGAGCGGCGCCGGGGCTGGGGTTTTCGAACAGCAACGCGCGGCAGGCGCTGCGCACCTGACCCATGACGGTGGCGGCGGCGAGGCCATGCCCCACACAGTCGCCGACGACCATAGCGATGCGCCCGTCGTCCAGGTCGACGATGTCGTACCAGTCACCGCCCACCTGAAGGGGCCGGCTGGCGGCCTGATAGCGGACCGTGAACCCGTGCGGGAGATCGGCAGGGCCGAGGATCGCGTGTTGCAGCGCCAGGGCGGTTTCCCGCTGCTGGTCGACCTGATGGACCCGCTGCAGCCCCTGGCCGAGCCGGCCGGCCAGCACCGTGAGCAAGGTCTGGTCCTCGAGGGTGAACGCGCGCCGCTCGGCCAGATCGATCCAGACGACGAGCACGCCCTCGGGGTGCTGCAGCGCGATGCCGGCCGTCCCGGCCTCCCCCGTGCTCGCGGTGAGCAAGTCACCGTCGCGCAGCGCGCCGAGCATCTGTTGGGTGTGGGATGGCAGGTCGCCCCACTGCGCTGGCTCGCCGACCGACACGACTTGCGGCGCGCCAAAAGCGGTTCCCGCGGTGGAACCGAGCGTCGGAAAGGTGACAGCCAGCACGCGGCGGGCCCGCCACAGTCGGCGCAATTCCTCGGCGGCGGCGTTCACCGCGGCGTCGACGGTGTCAGCCTGGGCGAGTTCCTGGTTGAGCGCGTGTTCACGACCCGCCGCCAACGCCAGGGCGATAGCCGCGTGCCGGGCAAAGTCGCTGACGAGCTCGAGGTAATCGTTGCCGAACGGCGACTGCTGAGGGTCGCGGGCCACGGCGATGACGCCCAGCACCGCCCCGTCCGCGATCAGTGGCATGACGATCGCCGAGCGTTCACCGACGTCGGTGAATCCCTCGATCGGATATTGGAAGGATTCGGTGATCAGCGGTAGGCCGCGCCGCGCGACACCGCCCGTAGTGGAGCCGTCCATCGGCACCTGGCGACCGATCACCTCCGAGGAGTACCGGCCCGCCGTCGCGGCCACCACCAGGGTGTCGACGTCGTCGGCAGGCAGGTCGGACTCCTTGGGAACCAGCAAGATCGCCTGTTCGGCCCCGGCCAACTCCAGCGCCCGGTTCACGATGAGTTGCAACGGCCCCGTCTGGGGGTCGCCGGACAGGAGCGCGGTGGTGATCTCGCGGCTGGCCTTCGTCCATCTGGCCGTTTCGCGTTCTCGCTCGAACAGGCGCGCGTTGTCGATGGCTGCCGCCGCGGCCGTCGCCAACGCCCGCACGGCGGCCGCCTGGGAATCGGAGAACACTCGGCCCGCGCGGTCGTCGGCGAGGTAAAGGCTCCCAAAGTCCGCGCCCCGCACGGTGATCGGCAGTCCGAGTAGCGCCCGCAATGGCGGATCGTGGGCTTGCAGCTTGGCGGCCTGCGGATGCGCACTTACATCTTCGAGGCGCAGACCCTCACCCACCGGCAGATCGCCGAGCCGCCGCGCCGTGCCGTCATCGATGCCCGCGCGGACGTAGGTGGCCAGGGCGCCGTCGGCAGCACGGATACCCAGGGCGGCGTAACGGCAGCCCGTCAGCTCCATCGCCCCCTTGACGATCCGGTTCAACGTCACGTCCAGGTCCAGGTCAGAGCCGATTTCGCTGATGACCCGCACCAGTTGTTCCATCTGGTCGCGGGCTTCGACCAGCTCGTCGAGCTGCTCATGAATCTGGCTCACCAGCTCACGCCGGCCCTGCCAGGTGAACGCCGATCCACCCCCTTCGTTGACCATGGATACAAACCTAACTGCTCACGCTCGTGAGCATTCCAGTGGCGGTGACTTGGGGCCTGGACGCGAGGGCTTTACTCGATCTTGACCGTGCATTGAATCTCCCCACTGACGATGGCTGATGTGAGTACGCTTCCATCGGTGGAACTGGGGGTTTTGGGACCTCTCCAGGTCCGGTTAGGCGGGGCGCCCGTCGCTATCCCGGGCGCCAAACCCCGCGCGATCCTTTCAATGCTTGGGCTGCACGGCGGTTCGGTCGTGGCGGCCGACACGTTCGTCGAGCTTCTCTGGGGCGAGGATCCGCCGCGCACCGCAGCCAAGGCCCTACAAACCCACATCTCCTCATTACGCCGCACCCTGGGCGACGGTTTCGTCCTGACGACGGGCACGGGTTGGACGCTGGCCGAGACCCAGGTTGACGCCGCGCGGTACAAATCGGCCGCCCGACTGGGACGCGACGCCGCGGCGGCCGGCGACACCAGCCAGGCGGTGGCCCGCTTCGAGGAGGCGCTCGCCCTGTGGCGCGGAATCCCCGAGCTGCCCGATAGCCGACGCGGCACCTCCGAGAAAACGCGGTGGATCGAGGGCCACGCCGCACTGGTGGAGGATCGGGCCGACGCGCTGCTCGCGACCGGCCGGGCCGCGGAGATCATCGGCGAACTCGAGGCCGCGGTGGCCGATGCGCCACTGCGCGAACGGCGTTGGGGCCAGCTGATGCTCGCGCTGTACCGCGCCGGCAGGCAGGGCGAGGCACTCGGCGCGTACCAGCGTGCGCGCGCGCTGCTCGCCGACGAATTGGGGGTCGACCCGGGACCAGACCTTCGCCGGCTGGAGGCCGCGATCGTCGCGCAGGACTCCGCGCTGGAAACGCCTGCTGCACAACAACTCCCGTCAGTGACTCGGGCGGTGACGTTCCTGCTGACCGACATCGAGGGGTCGACGGCCGCATGGGAGGCAGACGCCGGGGCCATGGCGGTGGCGCTGGCACGGCACGACGAACTCGTCGAGCAGGTCGTGACGTCCCGTGGGGGCCGGCTGATCAAGACCCGCGGCGAGGGCGACGCCACATTCTCGGTGTTCGAGCGACCGTCAGCGGCCGCCGCGGCGGCCATCGAGCTTCAAGATGCGATCGTTCACGAGCCCTGGGCGTTGCGCGAGCCCATGCGTATTCGCGTGGCTTTGCACACCGGGGAGGTCGAATTTCGCGATGGCGACTACTTCGGCCGCGCCGTCAACCGCGCCGCCCGCCTCCGGTCGCTGGCTAGCGGTGGCCAGATCCTCTGCTCGGGTGCGACGGCGGAGCTCGTCATCGACTCACTGCCCGATGACGTCGCGCTCGCCGATCTGGGGACGCGCCAGCTGCGCAATCTGGCGCGCCCGGAACACGTTTTCGAACTCCGATTGCAGACCACCCTGCTCGACCATCCCCCGGATTCGACCGAGGTGCCCCTGGAACGCCCGAGCCTGCCTCCCGTTCTCGCGGGCACCGGGCCGTTCGTGGGGCGCGGGCACGAGCTCGAGCGGCTGTCGTCGGCGTGGCAGGCCGCGCTCGCCGGTGGCACCAATGCACTGCTGATCGCGGGCGAACCAGGTGTCGGTAAGACGCGTCTGGCCGGCGAATGGTCGCGACAAGCGTATGACCAAGGCGCACTGGTTATTTACGGCAGATGCGACGAGGACCTCGGTGCGCCGTACCAGCCGTTCGCGGAAGCGCTGCGTGCGCTGGTGCCGTGCCTGGGTGCGGGTGGGCTTCGTGGGCTGCGGGGCGTGGAAGCGCTCCTCACACTGGTGCCCGGGCTGGCCGATCTGCTGCCCGACCTGGCGGCGCCCACGCGCGCCGACCCGGACACCGAACGGTACGCACTTTTCGACGCCGTCGTCGCGCTGTTGGCCATGGCCTCGGCGAGCGCGCCGGTCGTCCTGATCCTCGACGACCTGCACTGGGCGGCCAAGCCCACGCTGCTGCTGTTACGACATCTCCTGCGTTTCGGCGAACACGGCCGCATGCAGATCATCGGCACCTACCGCAGCACCGACCTTGACCGCTCCCATCCCCTGGCGGCGATGCTGGCCGACCTCCACCGCGACGGCACGGCCAGCCGGCTCAGCCTGAGCGGTCTCGACGAGGACGACGTGACCGCTTACGTCGCCGAGGCGGGCTACAACGACGAAGAGCTCGCCCGGGCACTGGCGTCGGTCACGGGTGGCAATCCGTTCTTCCTCATCGAGGCCCTGCGCCACGTGGATGAAAGCGGCGGACGCTGGGACCAGAGCACCCTGCCCCAGGGGGTGCGCGAGGCGGTGAGTCGCCGCCTTTCGCGGCTTCCGGCGGAGGCGAACAAGGCGCTTGCCGCGGCCGCCGTGGTCGGCAGCCGGTTCGCCTTGGATCTGGTGGAACGCGTGTTGGACGACGACCTGGTCGACGCGTTCGACGAGGCGTGCAAGGCCGGCATCGTCATCGAAGAGCCCGGCGGTCGCTACCGGTTCAACCACGCGATTGTCCGGCAGTCGCTGCTGGCCGAGTTGCCGTCGGTGCGGCGGATGCGGCTGCACCAGCGCATCGCCGCAACGTTGGAAAGCGAGCCGGGCGCCGACGACGAGCTGCTGGCCGAACTGGCGTACCACTATTTCGAATGTGCGTGGGCGGGCAACGCGGCGAAGGCGGTCGAATACTGCCGGCGTGCCGCGGACCAGGCGATGGCACGGCTCGCCTACGAAGGAGCGGCGGACCTCTACGACCGCGCCCTGCACGCACTCGAGGAGATCGACGAGGAGCTGCCCGACCGCGACGCCCAGACGGCCGAGTTGTTGATAGCGCGTTGCGAGGCCCTGTTGGCCGCCGGTGACGTGGCTTCGGCGGTAAGTGCGGTCGCCCAATTGCAAAGCGCGAGCGCTGATTCGAGGCAACTGGCGGCGTGGGCCACCTGCTTCGATGGCCAGCTCTCGATGCTGATCCACCCGGAGCGACTGGACGACGTGGCGGCCGCGGTCGGCTCGGCCGCCGATGAGTTGGCCAAATTGGGCGACGCCGCAGGAGAAGCCATGGCGCACACCGTGCGCGCCGGATGCCTCGCCCGGCTGGGAAGAATCGGCGACGGCGAGATCGCTCTGGACGACGCTCTTTCAGCGGCGCGGCGTGCCCGTGAACACCGCCGGGTGAATGCGGTTCTGGCGAACGCACCGCTTGCGGCGCTGTGGGGCCCGAATCCCGTTCCGCGCGCGGGCGGGCGATGCCTGGACGTGGTGCGGCTGCTCCGAATCACCACGGAATCACCGGCGGTCGAGGCGACATCGACGCGGTGCCAAGCGGTGTTGGAGGCCTTCCGTGGACGGGGGGCGGCGGCGCGACGGATGATCGACTCGGCCCGGCGCACGGCCACCGAGCTCGGACTGCGCCATTCCCTGATGGAGGTCGAGCAGTTCGCCGGGATCGTGGAGCTGGTGGTCGACGAGCCCGCGGCGGCCGAGCCGCACTTGCGCAAGGCCTACAACGGCTTTCGTCGCATGGGGCTGGACGCCGATACCGCCGAAACCGCGGCGCTGCTGGGCCGCGCGTATCTCGCACTCGACCGAGACGCCGAGGCCGACGAATTGTGCACCGAGAGTGAGAGTCTCGCCGGCCACGCGCTGAAGGCCTCGATCGCCTGGCGTACGCTGCGGGCGCGGCTGCTGTCGCGGCGCGGTGATCACGACGGGGCGCGGCGGGTCGCCGAGGAAGCCGTCGGCCTGGCTGAGCGTACCGACGCGCTGGTGGATCACGGCGATGCGTGCCTGACGCTGGCAACGGTTTTAGCCGCCGCCGGCGACGCTGCGGGTGCGCAGGCCGCCGCAGAGCGGGCCGCCGAGTTGTACGAACGGAAAGGCGCTGCGGCGCTTGCCGAAAAGGCGCGCGGCCTGGTCGGCGATCGTGTCGTCGCGGCTCCTCAAGCGCCGCGAGAAGCTTCACCGCCCGTCGAACTCGACAACGCATGCGTCCGCTCGGTGCGTGAGTTGGACACCGCGATCGACCGGGATGCCTGGGAAGAAACTGAGCGGCGACTCGCGCCCGAGATCGCCCTCGAGAGTCGGCGCAAGGTCGTCGGATTCCCCCGCACAGTGGTCACGCCTTCCCAATGGGTCAACGACGTCGTCAAGAGCACGCGCGCGCTCGGCGGTGTATGGCACGGTCACGCAACCGTCGCCGTACGCGGTGAGCGGCTGGCGCTCACGCGATTGGAAGTGCACATGGCGGATACCAGTCCCGGTGCGCCGCGCGACGACTCGCTGCAATTGTTCGGCCTCGACGATGACGGACGAATCCGGCTGCACCTGTGGTTCGACATCGATGACCTCGACGCCGCGCTCACCGAACTCGACTCCCGATTCGAGGCGGAGCAACCACCCGGGCGACGGTTGGAAAACACGGCGGCGCGGGTGTTCGAGCATGTCTGGTCACATTTCGCGACCCGCAACTGGGACGCCTTGGCGGACACCGTCGCCGACGACTATGTCGGCACCGATCACCGGCGGGTCGTGAGCGCTGAGACGCAGCTCAGTCGAGATGACGTAGTCAGAGACTTGCGGGCGGCGGCCGACCTCGGCTTCACGATCTCGATGGTCAGCGTCGTGGCGATCCGCGGGGAGCGTCTCGTCCTGGCGCGTGTTCGCGCCTCCGGCCAAGACCCCGAGGCGATTCAGAACGACGCCCTCAACGTCGTCGAGATCGACGCCGACGACCGGATCGCGAATGTCTTCACGTACGACGTCGACGACTTCGGCGCCGCCATCGCACGGCTCGAAAGATGTTACGGCGCTGGCGAGGCGGCACCGTGTGCCCATGCGTGGCGTGTCATCACGGGAGCCTATGCCGCGCTCGACCGACATGAGATCGCCGCGACGACGCCGGACTTCGCGAGCATTGACCACCGACGTGGGGCAAGGTTCGCGCCTGGTGACCTGATCGCATATGTCCGTGTTACCTGGGATCTCGCAGGGGACGGCAGTACGTACGTCGAGGATGTGCATAGGTTGAACAACCTCGGGGCGGTCGTCACCCATGTGACGCGTGGAAGGTCGCGGGAGGGCTTCGAGGCCGAATGGCGGGAAATCTTCCTTCTCACAGTCGAAGGTGACCTCCTCAGTCGCTGCGAGCTCTTCGACGAGGCCGACATCGACGCCGCGCTCGCAAGGTTCGATCAGCTCAGCCGCCCGGCATCGCGTCTGGAAAATGCAGCAACAATGGCATTCGACCACTTCTGGTCGCACTTTGCGGCCCGCGACTGGGATGCGCTGGGCGACAGCATCGCCGATAGCTTCTCCGGCGCTGACCACCGACGGGTGGTGAATGAGGGAAGCAGACGCGGTCGAGATGCAGTGATCGAAAATCTGAAAGTGTCCGCAGACATAGGCTTTACGATATCGATGTTGGATGTCGTCGCGATCCGCGGTGCGCACCTCGCTCTCGTACGCGTACGCGCCTCCGGCCGCGATCCCGAGACGATTCAAGGCGTTGCCTTGAATATCGTCGAAGTTGACGCCGACGAGCGGATCACCGCGATCGTGGTCTTCGATCTCGACGACATAGACGCCGCATTCGGAGAGCTCGATCGTCGATACCTTGCCGGTGAGGCAGCCAATTACGCCCATACCTGGTCGCTCGTTATGGAGGCATTCGCGGCGCTGAACCAGCGGAGAATTCCGAAGACAACCCCCGAATGGGCGAGCATCGACCACCGACGACTCGCACCAATCGGCGCGGGTGACCTAGGCGCATATCTCCTCGCTACATGGGAGCTCTCGCCGCAGTCTCGCATCTACATTGAAGCCGTGCACCGGCTAGGCAATATCGGCGCCGTGCTTACCCACGTGGCCATCGGGACATCGCCAGACGGATTCGACGCCGAGTGGCGGGTGACCGACGTTGTGATGTTCGACGGTGACCGGATCAGCCGCAGCGAGCTTTTCGACGACTCGGACGTGGCCGCCGCACTGACGAGGTTGGATCAGCTCAGCCGGCCGGCAGCGCGGCTCGAGAACACCGCAAGCGAAATCCACAAGCGCGTGCAAGCGTGTTTCGCGACCCGTGACTGGGATGCGATATCTGCGATGGCGGCCGACGATGTGTGCACCGACGATCGCCGTCGTACAGTGAATTCCGGCGTGCGAAAGGGCCGTAACGCCGTACTCGAAGAGATGGCGGCAACGTTCGAAATCGGCGTCGAGAGCTTGACCTCGGATATCATCGCCACCCGTGGCGACCGCCTCACGCTATGCCGCACCCAAACCTGGGGCCGGGACAAACGCCCAGAGGCGTTCCATACCGACGTCTTCGACATCTTCGAAGTCAATGCCGACGCAAAAGCTCTGGCACGGATCATCTTTGATATCAACGACTTCGACGCCGCCATCGATGAGCTCGAGGCACGATACATCGCCGGCGAGGCAGCCGCTCATGCACGCACGTGGTCAGTCATCGCGCAAAGCTTTGCCTCGATCAATAGGCGCGAAATGCCCACGACAACACCGGATTGGGTAAACATCGACCACCGGCGAGGGACGTCAATCGCGCCAGGTGAGATGGCTGCCTTGATGGGCGCCGCATGGAGTTCTTCGTCTGATCTACGTTGCTACATCGAATCGGTGCACCGTCTGAACGATCGCGGTGTGGTGATCACGCACGTCGCACGTGAAATCTCGCCCGACGGTTTCCACGCTGAATGGCGAGTGATCAGCGTCATCACGGTCGAGGGCGACCTGATCAACCGAACTGAGGTATTCGACGAGGCAGAGCTCGACGCCGCGCAGGCACGGTTTGATCAGCTCAGCCAGTCGGCGCACCTGGTGGAAAACGCCGCAACCCGAGCCGGACAGCGGTACCTGGCGTTCTTCGCCGCCGGCGACTGGGACGCCATGGCGACGATGCTGGACGACAAACTCGTATACGACGATCGCCGTCGTGTAATAGGCGCGGGTCCCCAACATGGTCGAGACGCTCAGATCGCCGACATGAGGACAGTCGCCGGTCTCTGGCCCGCGACCGTGGTGGCAACCGTGGTGGCGACTCGTGGCGCGCGCCTTACCCTCATGCGCCTGCGCTTCGCCGATCGCGATCACGGGCTCGACGCATTTCTCACCGACGTCGTCGGCGTGCTCGAACTCAATCCCGACGGGTTGATTACCTCAGTAGTCTTCTTCGATACCGACGACGTCGGCGCCGCGTTCGAAGAACTCGACTCCCGTTACCTCAAAGGCGAAGCGGCTACCCACTCGCGGGCGTGGTCAGTCATCATGGATGGCTATGCCGCACTGAACCGGCACGAACTACCCGCGACTACACCGGATTTCGCCAGCGTCGACCACCGTCGGGGTACGGCTCACACTCCCGGCGAGCTGATTGAATACGTCCGCGCCGGATGGGATCTCGACCAGAGAATTCGAACCTACCCAGAGGTGGTGCATCGGCTGAGCGACCTGGGAGCCGTCTACACCCACGTCGCGCATGGCACGTCGCACGAGGGCTTCGACGCTGAGTGGCGAGGGATCAGTCTCGTCATGGTCGACGGTGAACTTGTCAGCCGCTCCGAGGTCTTCGACGAAGCGGACATTGATGCCGCCCTAGCGAGATTCGAGCGACTCAGCCGTCCGGCACGAAGTTTGGCGAACGCGGCAAGCCGAGCGGTACAGCGTTTTGTGGCGTGCTTCGTCGCCCGTGATTGGGCGGCCATGGCGGACATGATGGTTGACGGCTACGAGACCGATGATCGCCGACGCACGGTGAACGCCGGCATCCGACGAGGTCGCGATGCCGCGATAGATGATTTTCGGGCCGGCGCCGGCGTCGGTTTCACGACCGGCGCTTCAGTCGTCATTGCGACTCGGGGCGAGCGCCTCGTCCTCACGCGTGCTCGCTACTCGACGCGTGAAGCGTCACCTGCCGCTTTCCAGACCGAGATGCTGCACGTCGTCGAGATCGACGCCGACGGCTTGATAACGGGGGCCGCTGTATTCGATCTGGACGACCTCGACGCGGCCTTCCAAGAGCTCGAAACACGATACCTCGCAAGCGAAGCGGCTTCCCATTCAAACGCCTGGTCTGCCATCGTAGAGAGTTACGCCGCGATCAACAGGGGCGAACTTCCCTCGACGACAACCGACTTCGTAGACATCGACCATCGCCGAGGAGCAGCGATGGCACCTGGTGAACTTATCGCATTCCTCCGCAGCGCGTTGGATCAGACGCCTAATCTGACGATCCGCATCGCAGCAGTGCATCGTCTCAGTCAATACGGCGCAGTCATCGCCCACGCTGCGGCTGCGACCTCCCCAGAAGGGTTTGAAGCCGAGTGGCGCGAAGTCGTCATTTTGACGGTTGATGGCAGCATGCTCAATGTTTGCGAGGTATTCGACGAGGCAGACCTGGAAGCCGCGCTCGCCCGATTCACGGAGCTCAACCCACACCGGCCGAGGCTGGAAAACCCAGTGAACCAACGCTTCCTGGCGTACTTTGCTGCCCGCGACTGGGACGCCATGGCCCAGCTGTTTGCCGAGGATTATTCGAACGACGATCGCCGCCGAGTGGTGAATGCGGGGGTTCGACAAGGTCGCGATGCCGCGGTCGAAGATCTACGGGTGTCCGCTGATGTTGGGTTATTGGCGACCATGGACTCGGAAGTCATCGCGACCCGAGGCGACCGCCTCGTTCTCACCCACGTTCAAGCGTCGGGCCGTGATCACCCCGCAATCCAACTCGACGTTCTTCAAGTCGTTGTGCACGACGGCGAACAGGTAATTGCAGCCGTCATTTTCGACTCGGAGGACGTCGACGCCGCATTCGGCGAACTCGACGCCCGCTACCTGGCCGGCGAAGCGGCCCCCTACGCGCACACCTGGTCGGTCATTGCAGAAACTTATGCCGCCTTCAACAGCAACGAGCTCCCCGCGACAGACTGGGCCGCCATCGACCACCGGCGAGGCACACCCTTCGCGCCCAACACCATGATCCAGTCCATCCGCGCCATCTGGGATCTAACCCCAAACCTCAAGATCCGCATCGCGGCGGTCCATCACCTCAGCAAGCACGGGGCGGTCATTACCCATACCCAACATGGGACCTCGTCTGACGGCTTCGATGCCGAGTGGCGACAGATCCAGCTTCTGACCGTCGAAGGCGACCGAGTCAATCGCTGCGAGATCTTCGACGAGAGTGACTTGGACACCGCGCTTGCCAGATTCGAGGAGCTCAGCCGTCAGACACGGCGGCTGGAGAATGCAGCGACCCGCGCGGAAGACCGATTCTTCGCGCACTCGGCGGCCAGCGATTGGGCGGCGGTCGGCGAAATCCTGGCCGGCAACAGCCTCGTCGACGATCGCCGTCGGGCGGTGAACGTCGGGATCTGGGACGGTCGCGATGCCGTGATGGCGAACATGCAAGCCTTAGCCGAGGGCCTTGCCCAGGTAACGCTGACGGCAATTGCGACCCGCGGTGACCGCCTCGCCCTCATCCTTATCCGCTCCTTCGAACCCCACTTGCAACGCGGCGAATTCGTCATCGAGATGCTGGGGATCACCGAGATCGACACAGACGGGCGAATTGCGGCCCACGTCTTATTCGACGCCACCGACTTTGATGCCGCCTTTGAAGGACTAGAAGCCCGGTACCTCGCCGGAGAAGCGGCCGAATATGCCCGCACGTGGTCGATCATCACGCAGGCCTATGCCGCGGTTAATCGTCACGAGCTACCGCCGACGACGCCGGACTGGGCCAACGTCGACCACCGAAGAGGAATAGCGTTCGCACCGGGCAATCTGGACGCATATCTCAGAGCGTGGTGGGACCTGCTCGCTCCAGGGCTCAGCGCCTACATCGAAACCGTGCATCGGTTGACGGAGCTCGGCGCGGTCGTCACCCGGGTTGTCGAAGGGACGTCGAGCGACGGCTTCCAGGCCGAATGGCGAGAGATCGGCATCTCGACGGTCGACGGTGATCTGATCAATCGCTCCGAGATCTTCGACGAAGCGGACATTGATGGCGCCCTTGCCCGCTTTGAGGAATTGCAAGCGCGGCCACACCGCCCCGTCAATGCGGCAAGCCAAGTGAGTGAACGGTTTTGGACCTGCCTCACGAGGCGAGACTGGACAGCGATGGCCGAGGTACTCGCCGAGAACGTTGTGTCGCATGACAACCGGCGGGTCGTCAACTCCGGTGTACTACGCGGGCGCGCTACGAATATCGCCAACCTGCGGGCGGTCGCCGAGGTCGGATTCGAACGTCTTGTCTCGACGGTCCTCGCGATTCGCGGGCAACGCCTTGCCCTCACTCGTATTTGGTCCTCCGCCCAGGGATGTGAGCCCGGGGAGATCAGCGCGGACATGATCGGCGTCGTGGAGATCGACAGCGACAATCGGATGATTGTTCACTCCATCTTCGACACCGACGACTTCGAACCCGCCGTTGCCGAACTCGAAACCCGGTACATCGCCGGCGAAGCGGCCACCCACGCGCGCGCATGGTCGCTGGTTGTGCAAGGCCACGCTCAGTTCAATCGGCGCGAGCCTCTCGCGATGATGCCGGACGTGGTTTACATCGACCATCGACGAAGCGTGACAATCGAGGGCGCCGATCTGGCCACCTCCGTTCGTGCCGTGTGGGACCTTCTCCCGCAGGTGCACGTCTACGTAGAGACTGTGCACCGGCTAACCGAACTTGGAGCCGTCGTCACCCAAGTGGTGAAAGGGACTTCACAAGAGGGATTCGACGCCGAGTGGCAGACGATCACTATTTGCACCTTCGAAGGTGACCGGCTCAGCCGATACGAAGTCTTCGAAGAGGACGACCTGGACGCCGCGCTTGCCAGGTTCGAGGAGCTGGGCCGCCCGACACGGCGGCTGGAGAACGCAGCAAGCCGAGCCGAAGACCGACTTTTTGCGCGCTCGGCGACTCGCGATTGGGCGGCGGTCGCCGAAATCCTGGCCGACGACAGCGTCGTCGACGATCGCCGTCGGGTGGTGAATGTCGGTTTCTGGGACGGCCGCGAGGCCGTGATGGCAAACATGCAAGCCCTGGCCGAGGGTCTTGCCCAGGTAGCGCTGACGGTGATCGCGACGCGCGGGGAACGCCTCGCGCTGATTCTCATCCGCTCCTTCAACCCCGATTCAGAGCGCGGGGAATTCGCCATCGAGCTGCTGGGAGTCGTCGAGATCGACACCGACAAGCGGATTGCGGCCCATATCTTCTTCGACGTCGACGACACCGATGCCGCTTTTGATGAGCTCGACGCTCGCTATGTCGCCGGTGAGGCTGCGGCCCACGCGCACGCCTGGTCGGTTGTCGCAAGTTCGTATGCCGCGATGAACCGGCGCGAGCTCTTCCCGACCACGCCGGATTGGGTGAACATCGATCACCGACGACCGGGCATCATCGAGGAAGGAGGTCTGAACGCATCCCTGCTTTCCCTGTGGCAACTGACCAAGCACGTCACCTTCCGCGTCGAGGCCGTGCATCGGTTGACCGACCTCGGAGTGGTTTGCTCCCATGTGGCGCACGGCGTTTCGCGGGACGGCTTCGACGCCGAGTGGCGCGGGATCGAAGTCCAGACCGTCGATGGTCCAATGATCAGCCGCTGCGAAATCTTCGACGAAACGGATCTCGACGCCGCGCTCGCAAGGTTCGATGAGCTCGTCGAAAGCACCGGTGACTGAGACGGTGGCACAACAACCGCTTTATCTGTTTGCGGACAGCCAGCTGCTGTTCTGGAAGCGCCGAGACCGCCTGCTCCTCGAGGAAGCCCTCGATGGGTTGGCGCGCGACACACCGCTTAGCGCGGCCTATATCGGTGCCTCCAACGGGGATCGTCCCGAGTACTACGGGATCTTCGAGGCGGCAATGGACGCGCTCGGGGTCACCGACCGTCGGATGATCGATTCGTCGTTCGGCCCCGCCGATCGCGCTTTCCTCGAGCGTGCCTGGTTGATCGTCCTCGCCGGCGGCGATGTACGGCTCGGCTGGGACACGTTCGAGCACACCGGCATGAAGGACGTGATCTTGCGCAGGCACGCCCAAGGGGCGGTCCTGGTGGGTGTTTCGGCGGGAGCGGTCCAGCTCGGACGCTATGGGATCGTCGAGACGCCCGATTCCGCCTCGCTCGAACTACTCGCTGTGTTCAACCTCGTCCCGATGGTGATCGACGCGCATGACGAGCGGGGCGGCTGGGGGCGGTTGTCGCGCATGATTCATGTACTCGAGGGGGCGGTCAGCGGGCTCGGGATCCCGTCCGGTGGCGGAGTCATCCTGCACGTGGACGGCACTATCGAGCCTCTGCGTCATCCCGCGCATGAATTTCACTTCGAGGGCGGTCGCGTCAACCACTCGGTGTTGGGCGCCGAAGACGACAGCTGATTTTCTCGCACCGCAACGAAGTTCGGGACGATCAGCATCACCATCGCGTTGTGACGGTTGGCCGTTGCAATAGTGACTTTCGGCCCGAGTAACGAACCCCCGCCGGTGTCCAGAGTGAATACCATGCCAACCGCCGGTAATAGCCGCATAAAGGAGCCAGCTATGTTCTTCGCGCATCTGATCCCGCGTCGGCTACTAGTCGGGGCCGTCGGTACTGGCGCGGTCACCGGCACGCTTCTATGTGCCACCGCGGCAACCGCTGCCGCTGACCCCCCGCCCCGGCCCCCCAACTGCACGGCAGCGGACGTAGCCGGCGTCGCGGCGGGTGTCGCGGCGGCGCTCTCGAGCTACCTGTTCACCCATCCGGACCTGAACGGGTTCTACACCGACCTTCAGGATCGGCCCAAAGATCAGATCCGCGACGACGTGCAGCAGTATTTCGGCGCCAATCCGGAGGAGCAGGCCGATCTGGAGAACATCCGCCAGCCGATGGTTGACGTCAGGCAGCGTTGCCAGTGGACGCCGCTGCTCGGACAGGGCGGCGCAACCCCTTGAGCGATCGGGACAGGAACACCCGAACTTGCCACCGGTCAGAGTTAAGGAGATCCGGATGAACTCGTGGGTGCGGTCATGGACCGCGGGGGGCATAGCGGTATTGGCGCTCACGGCAATTCCTGAGCTGTATGCCGTCGTACAGCCTTCCGGTGTGGCTAACGCGGACGTCTGCGCAAGCGTCGGCAACCGCGTCTCAGTGAGCGGGTGCACCAACGTCGCCGATACGATCAACGCCAACGTCCCGCCGCCGGGCGCGTATGCGCCACTGCCGCAGGACTTTCCGCCCCCGCCGCCACCGGTGAACGTCTGTGTCGGAGCCGGCCGGCGAATTCACGTAAGCGGATGCTTCTGAAGCGGCAGTCGCTACACCGATCGCCGCGCAGTTCCGCTACCCCGACCTCGCCCCGTGCGGTGCGCTGCTAGCACGTCAGCGTTAGCCAACGATTGGGCCTGAGCTGCCAGCGTCGATGCCCGGTTGGCGTGGGCGATGGCTTCCGAGTCGTTTGTTGCCTGCTTGCCGTGCGCCGCCGCCAAATGCCGCTTCGCGTCTTCGAACCTGGATTGAGCCTCGGCGCCGACGCTCTCGCGATGCCTGGCGACGTAATCGGAGATCTGGCGCACCCTGCCGTCCGCGGTGGAAATCGCCTGCCCCGACGAAGGGCCACGCCCGTCGATGTAGCCATCGGTCGGCTCGACCCGACGGCGGTGGCGCGCGCGGTAGAGCAGGAAAGCCACCACGACGATCACCGCGAAGACAATGACGCCGATCGCAATCGGCACCCAGATCGGCGTCCCGGGCTTGGGCGAGCTTGCCGACTTGTTCAACCCGTCGGCCGCGGCGACCGCCGCACCGCTCCAGTCTTTAGCGGCCAGCGCCGGCTCAATTTGTTTGGATCGCAGACCGATCAACTCGGCCGGTGTGAGCCCCTGCACCTGCGGCGGCACCGTGAACGCGTACAGCTTGGTGTTCGTTGCTACGGCCAGCAGCGCGTCATGGTCGCCCATCCGAGTCTCGCTGCGGGTCCGGTCGGCCCAGTTGTCGGGCTTGAACCTGGAGAA
The DNA here is from genome assembly GCF_001672745.1 of Mycobacterium sp. E1386. Lineage (NCBI taxonomy): Bacteria > Bacillati > Actinomycetota > Actinomycetes > Mycobacteriales > Mycobacteriaceae > Mycobacterium > Mycobacterium sp. E1386. The sequence goes on along the minus strand of NZ_LZKH01000024.1, from coordinate 31,335 downwards.
GTTGTCGACGTAAACCACCCACAGTTGGATGTGCCGATCGCGGTAAAGCCGGTCGATTGCCGAGCTGACCGCTGCCCGGCCGGAATCCGTCAATACCCCGTTGCTGTCAGTGATGTGATCCGTGAGCTTGGACGGCGGTTGCGCGCCGGCGGGACTTGCAGACAGCAGCCCCGCCATGAGCATCGTCAGGATCACACCGACCAGGCGAACTACCCGCATACGGGTAATTTAGCCGTCATTCGCGGAAAGGCGGACACCTGCAGCTCGCAGAAATGATCGGGCCGAGGAAAACACTGGGCCGTAGGGGCTCGCGCTGGCATGGTGGCGTTTCGTGCGGGTGTGGCTGAGCGGCTAGGCAGCGGCCTGCAAAGCCGTATACACGGGTTCGAGTCCCGTCACTCGCTCTGCGCCACGGCGTCGAGGTAGAACCATCGGCCGGCGCGGCGCTCGAAGCGACTGCGTTCGTGCAGGCTGCCCGCGCGGCCCGCGGACTCGAACCGGGCCGTGAATTCCACCTCCCCGTGATCGTCGTCCGGGCCACCCGCGACGGTGTCGATCACGTTCAGGCCAATCCAGGTGGTGCCCGGGTCAATCGTCACGTCGGCCGGACGCGTGCGCGGGTGCCATGTGCGGTAGAGGTAGGCGGCGTCTCCGTAGGCGAATGCCGAATACCGCGACCGCATCAATTCCTCGGCCGACCGGGCCTGCGACTCGCCGTGATGGAATGGCCCGCAACAGGCGAGATAGCGTTTGGCACTGCCGCACGGACACGGTTCGTTCATGTCAAGAGCCTGACAGAGCTTTACGGTTACTCCCCCATCGGCGCCGCACCGGCGGCGTCCTGCAGGATCTGCTGCAACTTGTCGAGCGGATCGCCTCCCGCGGGATCAAGCCGCCGTGGTGGGATCTCCCGGCCGTCGGGTGCGACGGTGGGCAGCGGCGGCGGTGGGGGTGGTGCCGCTGGCGGTGGGAGCGGTGGCGGTGGGGGGGTTGCCGGCGGCGGAGCATTGAGCGCAGTTCGTTTGGCCGCCAACCGGTTCGCGGCGTCGTCCCGGATGGTCCGCCGTTGGGGATCCGGATCGCTATTGCCGACAAAGCAGCCTTGCGGTGCCTGGTCTATGACCGACAGCGCGCTCGCATAGCGTTCCTCGGCGCGCGCCCGATCCCCCGCCGTCGCGGAACGGTCGCCCTCGGTCTCGCGCACCAGTTCGAGGTTGACACGCACCGGGCAGGAGCCGTGGGTGTCCGTGCGAGCAAGCGCTTCGGAGAAGTTAGTGTCGGCATCGTCGAGCCGGCCGTCAAGCACGGCGGCGGTGCCCGCAGCGAACGGCGCCTTCGCAGGTTCCACCACGTTGACCACTCCGAGGATCGCCGCATCGGCTCGCACGGTGTTCCCGTCGCCGTTCGCGAAGGCGTGGGTCGCCGAATTGCCGGCCACCACAACGGAGAACAGCTTGACGGCAATCAGCAGCGCTATGGCGGCGGCCGGGGCCGAGTAGATCAGCAGCCGCCGTCGCAGCCGCAGCCGTGCCGGTTTCGAGGTCACGATGTCAGATCCCGCCGGGCGATACGGCCACGCCGGAATTCGCGAACCGATAGGTAGATCTCGGCGAGCAGCAGCCCCGCGGCGAGCAGCGCAGGCAGCCAGTACAGCTCGGTCCGTCCACCGACCTCCACCCGGAAATCCGGCGCGCGGGGCAAGTCCGGCCGAAACGACTGCCCCGGGTCCCGATGTACGTATGGCACGTCGAGTTGTGCTGCGATTCTTCGCAATTCGACCTCATTGATCGCGTCGGTACGGCCGTAGCCCAGCACCGCTCCGCCGGTCACCGCGCTCTGCGCGAGGCTGAAGTCGCCCTGGGGTACACGCGATCCGGGCGCACCGGAGCCGAAGTAGAGCACCACATTTCGCGATCCCGGATACTGCTGCGCCGCCTGGATCAACTGGTACCGCAGCACGTTGTCCGCCGAGGCACCGTTCAGGTCGGGACGCGCGTTTTCGGAGCCGAGTGCGGCGACGGTCGGGCGCAGGCTCCAGACGTCCTCGGACAGCGGCCAGTCCAGCGAGGCGCGCGACGCGAAGCCGACGAGCGCGTACCGTGCCTCCGGATACTCCTTGATCACCGCGCCGATGTCGTCGCGCATCCCTGCGATCCGTGGTTCACCGGCGCCGTAGTCGTGGACGCCCGAGTCGGCCGACCGATCGACGACGAGGAACACGTTGAGGTTAGCGCCGGGCGCTCGCGTTGCTTCGCGGCGATTAGCGTCGCTGCGAAGCCCGGGGCGGGTGGTGGCGGCGATAAGCAGCAGCACCGCGAACGTCACGCCGGTCCACCGCAGCGCCGCGCGGCCACGCCGGCGCCCCGCCGACAGGAGCACCTGGCGCAGCGCCACCAGTCGCGCCAGGAGTAGCGCGCCGGCGACGACCGCGAAGATCGCCCAGGGCAGCAAGGGATCGAACGTCATCGGCGTAACACCAATAGGGCCACCGACAGCACGGCCGCCGACAACAACGCGATTACCAGCGGTACCGCCGGCTCATCCCGGACGTCCGCGGCCACGACGGTGCCGTCGGCCAGGCGTGCGGGTGGGGCATGTGCACGAATTTCGTTGACTGCCTTGATCACCGATCCGCGTCCAGGTGCGAGGTACCGACCGCCGGTCCGCTCGACGAGGGCGACCAGCGATGAGCGGGCGGACGAGGGGGCCGTGTCGATGACATTGAGTTGTGTTCCCGCGCGCTGGACCACGTCCCGCACACCGGCGTCGGTGAACAGTCCGGCACGCGAGTCCCCGGCGGCACGGAGATCCGAGGGGCCGAGATAGATCACTGACCGCCGATGCGTGCCGCCCTCCTCGACGGGAGGGAATCCCGACATACAGAGCGCCAGAACGTCGTTCACGCTCGTCGCATAGTCCGTATAGGGCACCGCGGGGGCGAACGACGCGGGCTGCGCCGCATGTGCGCCGGTGTACTCGCCGAATCGCGCCGCGGCGTACTGATGATCGCGCGTCAGCGGCACCAGACGGCGGTTGACCGAGGTCAAGCCGATGCGCTGGCGCGGCGGAGACGTGCCGGCTTGGCGCGTGAAGTAGTCGAGCAGTTCAGCCGTCGCCGGATCGGTCACCGACTGCCCGACACACAGCATGATGTCCTCGGGGTGAGCGGCGTCGAAATCGTTGCTGGGCACGGCCGGGCGGGCCGCCGCCCACGAGGCGGCGCCGAACATGGCCGTCAGCACCACCAAAGTGACAATCGTTGACAGTGATCGCAGCCGGGCCACCTTCGCGTACTCGGGCAATCGGGTCAGCCGTGCGACGTTGGCCAGCGGGCGAAGTCGCCGACGGGCGGCCGTCATGGGCAGCCATATCGCCAACGCCACCACCGCGGCGAAGCAGGCCAGTCCAATGGCCCCTACCGGCCACCACTTCAGGTCCACGAGCGGATCAACTCCCGCGCACGGGCACTCACGTCGGCGACGTTGACGCGCGCCTCAGCATTGAACTGCCCGTCACCGAGCCGCGTCAGCAGCGGCGCGACAGCCGCCAGGTTCGCATCGGCCAGCGCCCCGACGTGTAAATACTGCGCCAGGGCACCTGTCGCTTGATGGAGAAAGCTGCGCACTGTTCGGCTGATCGCCGAACACGCCGCGGGTGCCGAAATCCTTCCGGCATCGTGCTCGTCGGCGATGTCCTGCACGCGGCGGGCGAAGCGGTTACGGATCAGCCAGGCGTGCGCTCGCCGCAGAACGGGGATGCGCCGCAGTTGGTGCGATGGGAGCGTCCACACGAAAAGCGCCGCATACCAGGTGATTATGGCAAGCATCAACAGCAGGCCGAGCCACAGCCACCACGACGAGTAGGGCTGCGGACCGAATACATGGCGCAGCAGATCATCCGGCACGGGCGGCCACCTCGGTCAGGCGAACGAGTTCGCGCCGGATGTGATCGCTGCCCGCGATGGTCGCGTGGGGAATCGCGTGACCGGTGAGGAACGCGTCGAGGCGGTTCCGACGGGACTGCTCGGCACGGCGATAAGCAGTGACGACCCGCGGGCCGAGGTCGGCTCCATTGAGGACGAAACGACCGGTGGCGACGTCGTATCCGTCGGCGTTGTCGGGACCCACCGCCGGCATGTCCGACACCATCGCCCACATCATGTCGTGGCGTCCGCCCAGTCTGGCGAGCACCGCGCCGAGTCTGTCGTCGACCTCAGGCTCATCGGATACCACGATGATCAGCATGGTGTGCCGGTAATGCGTCGCCACGTAGTCAAGTTGGGTTGTGACGTCACTGTGGCCGGGGTTGGTCGTAGTGTGCTGGTACCAGCGGTGCAGTAGTCCCTCGATGTGTGCCTCGCCCCGCCGCTGCGCAATGTTCACACTGCCGCGACGGTCGCCGTAGACCATGCCGATCTGATCCGAGCGCCGGAGACCGATCAACCCCACCGCGCCCATGATGTGCGCGGCTACGTCGCGTTTGACCTCCCCACTCGGGGCGAGCGCGGACATGTTGCGACCCGCATCGGCGACGAGCAGAATCTTGTGGTGCTTCTCGGAGACGAACCGCTTGATGAGCACGCTGCCCGATCGCGCAGAGGCCTTCCAGTCGATGTCCCGGACGTCGTCGCCGGGCACGTACGGGCGCAGGTCGTCGAATTCCATGCTGCGCGTATGCAATAACGCATAGCGGCCGCCTTCGAGCATGCCGCGGGTGTCGGTGCCGAAGTGCGCCTTGGCACGGTTGAGGTGCTTACCCAAGACGACCTCAGGGGACGCGGACGGCCCGCAGCGCGGCGTCGATGACGACCTCGGGGGTGATATCGGCGCTGGCCGCTTCGAATCCAAGGATGAGCCGGTGCCGCAGCACCCGGTGCGCGAGCTTCGCGATGTCCTCGGGCAATACGTGCGCACGCCCGGACAGCACGGCCTGCGCCCGGGCCGCCTTGCAGAACGCGATCGTGGCGCGGGGGCTGGCGCCGTATTCGACCAGACGCGCGAGCTGCTTGGGCAGCGCCCGCGCGGGATGACGGGTCACGTCGACCAGCTGGCTGGCATAGAGCATCAGCGCGCGGTCCATGTGGACGTGGCGGACCACGTCCTGGACGCGGAGCACGTCATCGAGAGTGGCCACCGGCGACGCGGGCCGTCCCTTGTCGTAGATGCCGGCGTCGATCCGCGACATCACTTCCACCTCCTCCTGCGGGGAGGGGTAGCGCACGATCTCCTTGAGCAGGAAGCGGTCGGTCTGCGCCTCGGAGAGCGGATAAGTGCCTTCCTGGTCGACGGGGTTCTGGGTGGCGACGACCAGAAACGGGTCCGCGAGCGGGTGCACCTGCCCGGCGATCGTGGTCTGACGCTCCTCCATCGCCTCGAGCATGGCGCTCTGCGTCTTCGCGCTGGACCGGTTGATCTCGTCGAGCAGCACGATGTTGGCGTGCACCGGACCTAGTTGGGTGACGAAGGAGTTGGTTGCCGAGTCATAAATCTGTGTGCCGATGATGTCGCTGGGCAGCAGGTCGGGCGTGCATTGGATGCGTTGAAAGCGGCCGTGAATCGACTCGGCGAGCACCTTGGCTGCGGTGGTCTTGGCCAGGCCCGGCACGCTTTCCAACAGGATGTGACCGCCCGCCAACAGGCCGATGAGTAGCGACTCGCGCAAGTCGTGCTGCCCGACGATCTTGGCCGCGAAGGCCGAGGAGATGGCGTCAACGATCCCCCGGACGTCGTCGATTTCGTGCTGATCCGGTTGTGTCCTGGCTGTAGTCATACGCCCGGGGGGATACCCCGGTCCCGAATTCCCACACGTGGGGCCGACCTCGTGCGACGCGACTGCTCCCGAGCCCTTGCCTGGAAACGACGATGGGAACTACTTTCGGACACGGTCAATTGCCGATGGGTGGCCGGGGTTCGCCGGCCACGGGAGGAAACGGGCCCTCGCCCTCCTCGGGCACCACCGGCTCAGGGTCCCGCTTGGGCTTGGACTGAGAGTCGTCGGCGGCGTCGTTGGGCGCTTCATCCTCATGGCGTCGGCTCATTCAACCCAATCTATGACTTGCGCCGCCTGCGTGGCTCGGCACCGGCAGGGTCTGGCGGCAGAAGCGGGGGTTCGCGTGTCCTCATCGCAGGACCGATAGATTTCCGTCGAATTGAGGACGTCCGGACACAGGTCCGTTATGGCGAAATGAACGAGGGTGCCGACTCGCTCTCGCGAACCTATGCATTTGTGGCTTGCGTCAATCTCTGCGCTCCATCTCGGGCCAATCCATTAAGTCTTCAAGGCCTACCCCCAAGGCAAGGACGAGAAGACGCTCGTCGTTGTCCGAGACCAGCAGCTTGGGGCCGTCCGCGGCCGTACCGCATGCCAGATAGCCAATCGGAATCATCAGCGTGTAGTTATCCCGGAATCCAGGAATGGGACCGGACCAATAGCACCGTAGGAGTTTGCTATCGGCGGGGAATCCATGAAATGGTCGCATCTCGAAATTTTTGGTCGGTCCGGCAACTGGCGAGACTGGACGCGTGCCATCTCCCTCTCGGCCCTCGGTTCGCACTGGATGGCAACTGTCGGGGCGGCAGCCTCTCGACAGCATCCCATCAGGCCCCAGGTCGCGTCGAAAAGCATTTGAGCTGCCATGATAGCGGAACCTGGTGAGGGCCGTTATGAACAATCTGCCAACCATGCTGCCCCGCCTTGCAAACTCGGATGTGCGGCTAGTTCGCAGGCGACTTGGGCGTCTCGAACAAGAGGGATTCGCCCCGATCCGGCGAGGACTTTACCCGAGAGAATATGAGGTGAGGATCAATTGAGTTTGCTGACAGGGCTGTAACCGAGGATCGATACTGCACGCATAGCTTCGAGCACGTCGCCCTCGACACCCGGGAGGCAAATCCGCAAGGTGTAATTACCGAACGGAAGACGATCCCAAATGATGGACGGAACACTCCTCAATGCGTGGTCCGTGTCCGAGGCCCGGGTGGAGTGGCGCTTTCTCGGTCATAACGCGACGGAAGTCCCGCAGGACATGGGCCCTAAGACCCTACTCCCGTAGTCGTGCACATTGGTCGGATGAAAAAGAGTTGTCGCATAACTCAATCCAAATCGCTGGAAGAAACACGTCATTATCGAGTTCCGAGGAGGACCTCATGTCAAACAGTTTGAGCACCAAGATCATTGCGTCGGTCGGCCTTGCGCTCCTTGGCGCTGCCACGACCAACGCCATCGCCGCGGCCAATCCGCTCCCGTCCCCGCCCCCGTTGGCGGGCCCTATCAACAGCGTCGACGGATGGGGTGGTGACAAGACCGTGGCCTGCGACAACGGCACGTTGTACGTCAGCGGCGGCAACCATGTAGTCACCGTCACCGGGAACTGCGACGTACTGAACGTTTCCGGGGTCGGCCACAAGGTCACCGTCGACTCGGCCAACTCCATCATGGTGTCCGGCAATTCGAACGACATCACGTACCACTCCGGCACACCGGCGGTCAACAACACCGGCAACCAGAACGTCGTGCACCAGGGCTGAGTCCCCATCTTCGGCCGGGCCCCGCCCGCGAATGTGACGTCGGGCGGGCCCGGATCGGATGACGCGCTCCGTTCGCCCTGAGTGTGGGAGTCACCCATCACCGGTGCAGTCGCGACGAAGCACCGGCCCCCTCGTCGCCATCGAACGTCAGATCCTTCCTCGGCGCCTGAAACGTGCTGTGAGACAGCGCTTGCCAGCGCGGGCTCGGCTCTGATTACTACGCCCGACGCATTCCCGAGCGCTGGAACCACTGCGCGCCTTATCGCGTCGTCTGCGGTGTGGACGCGAGAGCCGCGAAGCAGGAGGGCAGCGGGGCCGGCAACAGCTCGCTTCCGGGACTTTCGCCACTAGCCGGTGGCACCCGGCTGCGATTAACTGCGAACACGCAACTCACCACGCTGCGCATACGGCTACGACAAAGGCAGACTGATGAAGAGAGCAATATTGGGGGTGTCTGCGGCAGCGGTCATAGCACTCGTACCAATCTCTGTTCCCGTAGCACCGGCACGCGTCGGCGATCCCTGTGTCGACATCACCGATCCCGCTGCCCACCAGGCGTGCATCGACAATTACATGCGCGAGATCTACAGACGCGAACTCGGCCAGTGCGAGGCAAGCCCAAATCACGGACAAATAGGCCAGGTCTGTGGCTAACCGCCTCGGCACTACCCCCAGCAGCCGCAAATTCGGTAGGGCGGGCGGGGCTCGAACCCGCGACCAACGGATTATGAGTCCTTAGCCAGCGTTGCGGCGACCAGCGCAGACGGGTGTGCTCAGGGCCATAGGTCACCTGCTAGATACGATTTTTGGGCCTTGCCAGTACGGGCACGGTACGCCTCCGGTACGGCCCAGAATGCCCCCGCTCGCCGGGGTGACGCCGGGGTGAGGAGCTAGCTCGCGCTCCGACGGCGCGCTGACTCCGATGTGTCGTCACCTAGTGAGACCATGACACCGTGAAAAAGCGCTACCAGGTTTTCGTGAGTTCGACCTACAAGGACCTCAGAGAAGAGCGCGCGACTGTCATCCAAATGGTTCTCAATCTGAACCACTTCCCAGCTGGCATGGAGATGTTCCCAGCCGCGAACGAGGATCAGTGGAGGCTGATTCAGCGCGTGATTGACGAGAGTGACTACTACATCGTTGTTGTCGGCGGCCGCTACGGGGACACAGATGAAGCATCTGGTATCAGCTACACGGAGCGCGAGTATGACTACGCGATCAAGACAGGCACTCCCGTTCTCGGCTTCCTGCACAAAGAGCCCGAGAATATTCCTGCTGGTAAGACAGACCAGAACGATGAAGCCCGCAAGATGCTTGCTGCCTTTCGGAAGAAAGTCGAGGGGCTGCCAGTCAAATACTTCACCAGTGCGGCTGAACTGGGAGGGCAGGTTGCCATGAGCCTTGTCAATTTGGTTGACTCCCAACCCGCCGTCGGCTGGGTCCGAGGCGACACCGTGCTCAGCGAGGACGCCGAGCGTGAAATCCTGAAGCTGCGAGCTCAATTGGCTGAAGCGCGAGAGAAGTCTCAGACACTGGTAGCGGAGAAGACCCAAGCTATCGGGGTAGATCCGACAAAGCTTGCGCAAGGCGAGGATTCAGTTGAATTTCCGCTTCGCATCTACTCGAAGGCTTACAACAACGACACCGACGAGTGGGTATGGAGCACGGTCACTTGGAATGACGTCCTCGCGACATTGGGTCCATCCATGATCGATGAGGCTACAGAAGAGGAGGTTGAGGACAAGTTCGAGCTGTGCCTGTTTCAGGGGAAGATGAGCGCCCAGGACCGGTCCCTGGCTCGCAAGACACCGGCCCTACGGCTTATGGTGCAGAAGAAGGACTTTGAGACAGTACTCGTCCACTTCCGAACGCTGGGCATTATCGAGTCTGGGACTAAGAAACGCGTTCCGAGCGACACTAACAAGTACCTACGCCTCACCACCCTCGGCCAAGAGAAGCTAGCGGCACTCAAGGTAGTCACCAAGGCTGCCGAAGACGAGGCACCAGTGGAGACGACCGCCAAGAAGACCACGAAGGCCACGAAGAAAGCGCCGGCCAAGAAGGCTGCGAAAAAGACATCTGCGACGAAGGCCGCAAAGAAGGCAGAATCAGCCGAATAGCCGCACCACGTTGCGTGCCGTAGCCGGGGCGGTTGGTTCGGGCAGCGGGTTGACCATGCCGCCTTCCGTCTCGGGGATGTAATCGCCGTACACGTCCAAGGTGAGCATAAAAGTGCTGTGTCCCAACCACTTTGATGCCTGCATGAAGTGAACGTCATTCGAAAGCCACAGGGTCGCCGCCGTATGGCGAAGGTCGTGGAGTCTTACCCCGCGCACCGCTGGGGCGTCCTTTGTCGCCGGTCGGCTTGCCGGGGAGACCAACCGCCTCCAAGGCGGGGCGCAGCAAATTCTTGTAGAACGCGCTTGCGTCAACTGGCTCGAGAAGTCCAGCGGCGCAACCGCCCGACATCCCCGGCGTCGCGCCCCGCCGAGTGCGCAGTTCGGCCACAATGGCCCGGTAGGCGTTTCTGCGGCCGGGGGGCGTGGTCGCCCTTCCTGCGCGCCCTGGCGGGGTTGCCGTTAACTCCCCGCCTCGGCACCCATTACAGAAAGGACCGACGATGGCCACCAAGAAACAAGCAGCTGCCCGCGCCAAGTTCGCGAAGGGCTGCGCGCGCTAAGGGCAATACCAAGGTCGGGCGGCGCGCCAAGAGCAACGCCGCGCCGAAGCGGAAGCGCGAGCGCTAGCCGTAGGGCTACGACGCCTTGGGCGTTTCGTCCTCGGCGGCCTTTGCCCTCCCTTGCACGATGCCCATCAATTCAGGGTCCAGGTGGATGGGCGTCCACTTACTCGTGTCAAGCGCAGCTGGATTGGTCAAATCAGCCAGATCGGCCATATCGGTCGGCATCGGCTCCGAACCCACTGGAGCGCAATACGCTCCGAAAAGCTCGAAGTCGATTTCGGTGTCGGCAAAGATGGCGTCGTTGAACACCGACTTGTCGATGTCGAGAAGGCCCTCCCCGACCAAGTACGAAATCAACCACAAGGTGTCCTCCACGCACACGCCAATGCGCGTGTAGACGCCTGCTGCAGCCTTGTATCGCTCGGTCAAGCTCATGTCCTTACCGATGGCCGACTGAATTAGCTGTGTGTGAAGCGCATCAGAATTCAGCCACATGTCGGCCAACTTGACGTCTGTGATGGTGCCGTTCTCGGTCATCGCGTAGTAGGCATGGGCGACCGTTGAGCCTTCAACCCTTTCCCGCCAATAGGTGCGGAGACCTTCGATATCAACAAGCTCCTCCAGGGTCTCCTTGCTCAACAGCTTTTCGAGCGCATCCAGAACCGCCGACCAATACACGGGCTCCTTGCCGGTGGTGAACGGCCTGATCCTCGCGGCGAACGACTCAAATTGCTCTTCCGGCGGCAGCGTCATCTGCAAGCGGTGCTTCCCCTCGCCCGTCTTTCGATTCCACTGGACCTGCAACGTGATGTTGCCCTGCGCCGCTGCCCTTAGAAGTCCGGGATGTTCACGCACGAGCGAATGCGCAATCACCTTGCGGGCGCGCAGAACAAACCGCTGGAGGCGGTCGCGGGGATCGAGAGCTGGCATGGCTCCAGCTTATGACCGACCACCGACGAATCCCCGGCTTGTCGCGGAGCCGTGTCACCGAGCGGGTTGCCCGCCCAGCGGCCGGGGTGAGGCCGGGGCGGGTGGGGGTCCGGCGCTGCCATCGCCGACCAATATGAGCCCTACCAGCGAAAACGAGTAGGGCGGGCGGGGCTCGAACCCGCGACCAACGGATTATGAGTCCGCGGCTCTAACCAACTGAGCTACCGCCCCTAGCGATGTTCCGTAGGAAACGGTAGCCCAATTCCGGTCTTCGTCCGCCAAGCGGGATGCTCGAAGCCCGCCACCCAGAAAGGCGACGGCGGGCTTTCAGGGCATCACATGGGCGCCGGTTGCCCGGGGACCTGTCGCGCGGCCTCATCCTTCATCTTGGGAATCATGTCCGGTGCGTAGACATAGACCGCAGATTCAACTTCCCACTCGGCCTGGGCTTGGCTCATCGGCGTGGTTCTGGTGATCATGTTGATCAGCTCCTGACCCTCTCCGAACGGATTCGGGTTGGACCGGACCTGAGAGGCGAACCAGCGCCCCTCGGCGGCCTCGCTGCAGTCGTTGAAATCGGCGTTGTGAACCATCTTGTTCTGCGCCAGCAGCTTGATGTACTGATCGTCGGCGGGGCTCATGTTGCACGACGCCGAGGCGTGCGGCGCTGTCAGCACGGCACCACCGAACATCGCGGCCCCCACCACAACGGCGGCCCCCGCCGCCAACTGCGCGCGCGATCGTGAAATCGTCACTTCTCCAGACCCCCTCATTATGGAAATTTGCTACTGTGCCCTTCGCGCTAACGCTCGGGTACCACCGTCGACGAGCAGGTCAAACGACCGGCTCGTCGAACATTGAATGAACAGCGGTTAGCCAAAAAGCTTGCACGACAATGCATATAACGAAAGGCGGTTGGCACTCACGCGACGAACGGCCGCCGTAAACTGGCGATCGGGCACTCGCCGGCGCCCAGCCGCGCCGGCGCCTTGCGTGAGTTAGCTGGCAGAGCCGCGTCGTTACGCCGTCGGCCAGTCAGCGTGAGCGGCCTGATCCTTGATCTTGGGGATCACGTCCGGCGCGTAGACGTAGATCGCCGACTCGACCTCCCACTCGGCCTGCGCCTGGCTCATCGACGTGGTGTTGGTGATCATGTTGACCAGCTCCTGGGCCTCTCCGAACGGATTCGGGTGGTTCCGGACCTGGTCGGCGAACCACCGTCCCTCGGCGGCCTCAGTGCAATCGCTGAAGTCGGCGTTGTGGACCATCTTGTTCTGCGCGAGCAGCTGAATGTACTGGTCGTCCTTGGGACTCAAGTTGCAGGACGCCGAAGCTTGCGGTGCCGAGAGCACCGCGCCACCGAGCATCGAGGCACCCAGCGCGACGCCGGCAACCCAAACCGATGACCCGCGCATGCGCGAACGCGAACGGGTGGTTGTCATCTCCGGTCCTCCCTCTGCGTGGGAGCGATTTGCTCTCCGACGCAAGCCAAGCCTTGTGTGGTAACTGCTAACCGACAGCGATCCGGGCAACGGCTAACAGTCACGCGGTGTATGGTCGTCAACTCAGGCGCCGCTGCCATCTCAGATCACCGGCACATATGAGTTCACATATGAGTTTTGGTGTCGGGACATAAATTTAGCCAGTACCCGCGGCCCGAGCGGCGAACTTTAGTTTGCGTGACCGTGTACGGATGGTTAACATTTGCTACTTCGCCCCGGGCATCGGGCCGTCGTCCGATCCACTTCGGCTGAGGCATCACATCCAGGGTCGAAAGCCTCTTGACCAGCGGCTAATCGCCCCGCACCCGACGCCACGCCGGCCGCGGAAAGGATCAGTTGAAGACGGTCTTGCCGTCGGCTCCGAGCAGATATCGCTCGGTACCGTGCTCGACCCGAGGGGCGTCAGCGCCTAACGCGACGGCGACTTTGTTGCTTGCATTCCGCATGATGTCAAAGGTGAGCTCCACGGCCTCGGCATCGGAGAACCGGGAGCGCACCTCGGCGGCATCGTCGGCGGCGAGGTGCGCAGGGGTCCAAATTAACGCATCGGCGTAGCGCAGGGCCGCTTTCGCGCGGTCGTCGAGCAGATCCGACGACTCGAAGCGGTCGATCTCGTCGTAGAGCGCTTCCGAACCGCCGGCATCCAGCGCGGTGCCCTCCCGCAGCGACTTGCACAACCGGCAGTTGTGCTGAGCCGCCCCGCGCAGTCGGACCAGCTCGGAGGTGACGGGGTCCAGCGCCCGCATCCGGGCCACCGAAGGCAAGAAATCGTTGAACACCGCTCCCGACGGCTCGGTGGTGCGATCCCATTCGATGGCGCCGTCGACCCAGCCCAAATACTCCGAGCCGACGCCGAGCGCTTCGAGCCCGGCCCGTACCCGGGGAACGAAGTCGGCGATATACATCAGGACCACTACGCCAAACGCCTTGTCGCCCAGGTGTTTAATCAGCCGGGACCGATGCCCGTCGGTGATCGCGGAAACGTCGGCGCTGAACTGCTCGGCGAACTCGATGGTGGCGACTTCGGCCTCCGACTCGGGCGTGCCGACCTCGATACGACTCGGCAGTGGCGGGAGCGACAGCGTCTGGGCGCACGTCCGCCGAACCAGGGCTGCGATGCGCGCGTCCGGCGGCGATCCCGGAGACAGTGCCACCAACCGTGTGAGCTGATCTTCTTGGACCGAAACCGGAGCCGCCATTCGTCACACGCTAGAACGCGACCGGCCCAGCGGCAATCGCCTATTGCGCCTGGCTCACCGAAGACATGTAGAAGTCCGGTATCCGCAGCGACGGCATGGCCGCGCGGGTGGCCCAGTCCGCCCACTCCCGGGGCAGGGTCTTCTCGCTCGCCCCGGCCTCGGTGACCCGCCGCAGCAGGTCCAGCGGACTCTCGTTGAACCGGAAGTTGTTGACGGCGGCGGTCACCTCGCCATCTTCGATGAGGTAGACGCCGTCGCGGGTCAATCCCGTGAGCAGCAGCGTGGTGGGGTCCACCTCGCGGATGTACCACAGTGTGGTCAGCAGCAGGCCGCGTTCGGTGGCCGCGATCATGTCGGCAAGCTCGGCCGACCCACCGGTCATCACCAGGTTGTCGGCGGCCACCGCGACGTCGGCATCGAATTTGGTCGCCGTCGCACGCGGGTAGGCCAGCGCATTGATCACCCCGTTGCGGATCCAGTCCACTTGACCGATCTCCATGCCGTTGTCGAACACCGACGCCGTCTCCGACGAGCTGCTCACCGCGACGAACGGCGTGCATGCCAGGCCCGGCGCCATCGGATCGGAGAACAGGGTCAGCGGCAATTCGGTGAGCCGCTCCCCCACCCGCGTCCCGCCGCCGGGCGCCGAGAACGCGGTGCGGCCCTCCCTGGCACCCCGGCCGGCCATCGACCAGGCGAGGTAAAGCATCATGTCGGCCACCGTGGAGGGCGGCATGATCGTCTCGTAGCGTCCCGCAGGCAGTTCCACGCGGCGCTCGGCCCAGCCGAGCCGCATCGACAGCTCTTCGAGCAGCGAATCCATTGGCACGTCGACGAAGTCGGGCGTCCCAATACCAGCCCACGCGCTCGCGTCGCCGCGCTTGCCGTTGATCTCCACCGCCCCGGCGGGCTGGGTGTAGCGCCGGCGCACTCCGGTCGACGATGCCAGGAAAGTCGTCGAAACGCTATGGTGCGCAAAGCCATACAGCCGGTCGGTGCCGCGGAAGCCGCGGCTCAAGGAGTCGGCGACCTCGGCGAACACCAACGGTCCGGTGCCGGGCGCCGGCGCGTCCCAATCGACGGGCACCCCGGTATCGGTCAACAGCGGCGCGGCGTCACCGGCCTCGGGCGCCGAGCGGGCCGCCTCCTGGGACGCCGCCACCAACTCGGGGATCACCCGCGGGTCCACCTCGGCGGAGACCATCGTGCCGATCCGCGCGCTGGACCCTTCGCGGATGACGGAGATCACCGTGATGCTGCGGTTCACCGAAACACCGTTGGTCGTCATCGAATTGCCCGCCCAGCGCAGCGTCGCCCCGACCTTGTCGGTGACGAGCACCATGGTCTCGCTCGCGCCGCCGAGTTTGGCGGCCTCCTCCAAAACGAGGTTGACGACATGCTGCGGGGTGATCATCGGCCGCCCTCGGTTCGGGTGTTGAGCACGTTGACGCCGCGGAACAAGGCCGACGGGCAGCCGTGGCTGACCGGGGCGATCTGGCCGGGCTGCGCCTTGCCACAGTTGAACGCGCCCCCCAACCGCCAAGTCGACGGGCCGCCCACGGCTTCCATGGAGTTCCAGAAATCGGTGGTGGTGGCCTGGTAGGCGACGTCTCGCAATTGACCGTCCAGCCGACCGTCGCGGATGCGAAAGAATCGCTGACCGGTGAACTGAAAGTTGTAGCGCTGCATGTCGATTGACCACGACTTGTCGCCGATGATGTAGATGCCGTCCTCGACACGGCTGATCAGGTCGGCGGTGCTGACGTCCTCGCGCGCCGGCTGCAGCGACACGTTGGCCATCCGCTGAATCGGCACGTGATGCGGCGAGTCGGCGTACGAGCACCCGTTGGACCGCGGCTGCCCCAGACGAGGAGCGAACACCCGGTCGAGCTGATAGCCGACAAACACCCCGTCGCGCACCAGATCCCAGCTTTGCGCGGCCACGCCCTCGTCGTCGTAACCGATGGTGGCCAGGCCGTGGTCGACGGTGCGGTCGGCGGTTACGTTCATCACCGGGGAGCCGTACCGCATGGTGCCGAGTTTGTCAGGGGTGGCGAAAGAGGTTCCCGCGTAGGCGGCTTCGTAGCCGATGGCCCGGTCGTATTCGGTTGCGTGCCCAATGGATTCGTGAATGGTCAGCCACAGGTTGGTGGGGTCGATCACCAGGTCTTTGCGCCCCGCCGCCACGCTGGGCGCCTTGACCTTTGCGGCGAGCAGCGACGGCAACTGCGCCAGCTCGTCCGTCCAGTTCCACACCTCGTCGCCGGCCAGCACTTCCCAGCCGCGCCCCATCGGCGGGGCCAGCGTGCGCATCGAGTCGAAGCTGCCCGCCGCGGCGTCGACGGTGACCGCCTCCAGCGACGGCTGCACCCGCACCCGCTGCTGGGTGATCGACGATCCGAAGGTATCGGCGTAGGAGGTCTGCTCCTTGACGGCGGTGAGCACGGCCGACACGTGGTCGACGCCGTCGGCACTGAGCAGCCGGCCGGAGTATTCCTCCAGCACGCCGATCTTGTCGGCCGCCGGCACGCTGAACGGGTCGATCCGGTAGTCGGACACCCAGGTGGCGTCGGCGTAGACCGGCTCGGGCGCCAACTCGACGCGCTCGCTGTTCAACGTCGCCAGGGTGGTGGCCACTTGCACGGCTCGACGCGCCGTCTCGGCGGCAACCGAGGGCGCCAGTTCCGCGTGCGAGGCGAATCCCCACGTGCCATCGACGATCACCCGCACCGCCAAACCGACCTCGCGATCAACGACCGCCGTCTCCAGCTCGCCGTCCCGCAGCTGGATGATCTCGGTCACGATGCGGTGAACCCGCAGGTCGGCGTAGCTTGCACCGGCCGCGCTGGCCGACGAAAGCGCGGCCTCGGCCAACTGGTGGCGCGGCAGATTCAGGAAGTCGGCATCGATCCCCCGGTTCGGTGTCACGGATCCACCGTAACGGCCGTTCGCCCCAAACCCCGGCCCCGCCCGCTTTAATTACCTCCATGGCCAGCGGCGCCCTGAGGACACAGCCTCGCTCCACCGCGCTGGGCTATGCCCTGCTGGCGCCGAGCTTGTTCGGGGTCGTGGCCTTCTTGCTGCTGCCCATCCTCGTGGTGATTTGGCTCAGCCTCTACCGCTGGGACCTGCTGGGCCCGCTGCACTATGTGGGCGTTGCCAACTGGCGGTCGGTGCTGACGGATCGCAACTTCGCCAACTCGCTGATCGTCACGGCCCTCTTCGTGGCGATCGTGGTGCCGGCGCAGACGGTGCTGGGCCTGCTGGCCGCTTCCATGCTGGCGCGTCAGCTTCCCGGCACCGGGCTGTTCCGCACCCTCTACGTGCTGCCGTGGATCTGCGCGCCGCTCGCGATCGCCGTGTTGTGGCGCTGGATTCTGGCCCCCACGGACGGGGCCGTGAGCACCGTGCTGGGACACAGCATCGAATGGCTGTCGGACCCCAGCTTCGCCCTGCCGCTCGTCTCGGCAGTCGTCGTGTGGACCAACGTCGGCTACGTCTCGCTGTCGTTCCTGGCGGGCCTGCTGGCGATCCCCGACGACGTTCACGCCGCCGCGAGCACCGATGGCGCCACCGCATGGCAACGGTTCTGGCGCATCACCCTGCCCATGCTGCGGCCAACGACATTCTTCGTCCTGGTGACCGGGATCGTCAGCACGGCACAGGTTTTCGATATGGTCTATGCGCTGACCGGCGGCGGACCGGGGGGCAGCACCGACCTGGTGGCTCACCGCATCTACGCCGAGGCTTTCGGCGCGGCTGCCATCGGGCGCGCGTCGGTGATGGCGGTGGTGCTGTTCGTCATCCTGATCGGCGTCACCATGGTGCAGCACCTCTACTTCCGGCGGCGGATCAGCTATGACCTCACTTAGCCGGCTCGCAATTTACGGCGGACTCATCCTCGGTGCGCTGATCACGTTGGTCCCCTTTCTACTTGGTCTGTTGACCTCGTTCACCTCGGCACATCAGTTCGCCACCGGTACGCCGCTACAACTGCCGCGGCCGTTCACCTTGTCCAACTACGCCGACCTCGGTGGAGCCGGATTCGGCCGCGCGGCGGCGGTGACGGCCTTGATGACCGCGGTGATCCTGGTGGGCCAGTTGACCTTTTCGGTGCTGGCCGCCTACGCGTTCGCCCGCTTGCGTTTTCCGGGACGCGACGCCCTGTTCTGGGTCTACATCGCGACGTTGATGGTGCCGGGAACCGTGACCGTAGTGCCGCTGTATTTGATGATGGCCCAGCTCGGCCTGCGCAACACGTTCTGGGCGCTGGTATTGCCGTTCATGTTCGGCTCGCCGTATGCGATCTTCTTGCTGCGGGAGCACTTTCGCATCATCCCGAACGACTTGGTCAACGCCGCCCACCTGGACGGGGCCAACACCTTGGACGTGATAGTGCACGTGGTGATTCCGTCCAGCCGGCCGGTGCTGGCGGCCTTGACGCTGATCACGGTGGTCTCGCAGTGGAATAACTTCATGTGGCCGTTGGTGATCACCAGCGGGCACAAGTGGCGGGTGCTCACGGTGGCGACGGCCGATCTGCAGTCGCGGTTCAACTCCCAGTGGACGCTGGTCATGGCGGCGACGACGGTCGCGATCGTCCCGCTGATCGCACTGTTCGTGGTTTTCCAGCGCCACATCGTCGCATCGATCGTCGTCTCGGGGCTCAAGTGAGCCGCCCGCACACCGAGATTGCCGTCACGGCTGCGATTCCGGGCGATCCACGACCACTGCGGCAATCTCGGCGTGCGGCATGAGACGCCCGCGCTTTTCGACGCTGATGGCCGGGGCGCTCGCGCTGGTCGCGGTGCTGTTGGGTGCGACCGCGGTGCTGCTGGACTACTCCGGCCAACCCCCCGGCGGCAAGATCGTCGTGACGGTGCGGGTCTGGGCCGAACAAATCGCCACGGCTTATCGGCAGTCGTTCGAGGCGTTCAATCGCACGCATCCCGATATCGCGGTGCACACCAGCGTGGTTGCGTATTCGACGTATTTCGACACGCTACGCACCGATATCGCCGGCGGGAGTGCCGACGACATCTTCTGGCTTTCCAACGCCTATCTGGCCGCCTACGCCGACAGCGGCCGGCTGATGAACATCGGCACGACACTCGAGCCGGGGTCCGCCTCGGCGTGGGACTCGGCGGTCGTCGACCAGTTCACCCGCGGAGGCGCGCTGTGGGGGGTGCCGCAGCTGACCGATGCCGGGATCGCGCTGTATTACAACGCGGACCTGCTCGCCGCGGCCGGCGTCGACCCCGCCCAGCTGAACGGGTTGCGGTGGAGCCCCGGCGACGGTGACACGCTGCGGCCCATGCTCGCCCGGCTCACTTTGGACGCCGACGGGCGTCGCGGAAACACGGCGGGTTTCGATGCCGGCCGAGTACGACAGTGGGGCTACAACGCCGCCAACGACCCACAGGGTATCTACCTCAACTACATCGGCTCGGCCGGCGGCATCTTCCAGCGCGGCGACACGTTCGCGTTCGACAATCCCGGCGCCGTGCAAGCCTTCCGCTATCTGGTCCGCCTGATCAACGACGACCACGTCGCGCCGCCCGCCTCGGACACCAACGACAACGGTGACTTCTCCCGCAACCAGTTCCTGGCCGGCAGGATGGCGCTGTTCCAGTCCGGCACCTACAACCTGGCGCCGGTGGCCCGCGATGCCCGCTTCCGCTGGGGAGTGGCGATGATGCCGGTGGGCCCGGTCGGCCGGGTGAGCGTCACGAACGGCATTGCGGCGGCGGGCAACGCCGCGACGAAACACCCCGAGGCCGTCCGTCAGGTCCTGGCGTGGATGGGCAGCAAGGCGGGCAACGAGTTCCTGGGGCGCGAGGGCGCGGCCATCCCGGCGGTCCTGTCGGCTCAGCCGGTTTACTTCCATTACTGGTCCGCCAGAGGCGTCGACGTCACGCCCTTCTTCGCGGTGCTCGACGGCCCGCGCATCGCGGCCCCCGGCGGGGCAGGCTTCGCGGCCGGCAACGACGCCCTGCAGCCCTATTTCGACGAAATGTTCTTGGGCCGCGGCGATGTCGCGGTAGCCCTGAAACGGGCGCAAGCGGCCGCCAACGCGGCTGCGCAGCGCTAGCCCGGCAACACCAGCACCGGCACGGGGCTTTCCCGGATGATTTTGGCGCTGCGGGAACCGAGGAAGACCCGCCGGATGTCGCCGCGCGGCCGGGTGCCCAATGCCAGGATCTCACCCTCCTGCCAATTCGCCTTCGCCAGCGCGTCTTTCCAACTGCGGCCGGTAACCACCTGCAGCGCAACGTCTTCACTGACGATCCTGTTTGTCTTCAGCTCTTCGAGGATGCCGCGCACTTGTGACGCCCAGGCCTGCAACACTTCATCCTCGACCTCAAGCCCGACCTCCGGCGGATACATCGTCTTGCCGCGGACCGCGAACGTGATCACCCGCACCGGTACACCGAACCGCTGCCCGAACTCGAAGCAGCGTCTCACCACGTCGACCGCATCGGGGGTGGCCGAGTAGGCACAGCTGAGGCGGGTCAACTTACCTTGGTGCGCACGGTAATTGCGCGGGCTGATGGCCACCGGCACGTGCGACGCGTGCAGCAGCCAGTCGGCGGTGGAGCCGATCAGCACCTGGCCGCGCCCGCCGCTGGGCAACGAGCCCAGCACGAGCACGTCGGCGTCGATCTCGTGGGTGACCTCGAGGAGTCCCCCCGACACCGAGCCGTGTGCGCGGTGCACGTAGGTGACCTCGATGTCGTCGGCCACCTTGTCCAAAAAGCGGGCGGCCTCGTTCGCCGACTCCGCGGCCAGCGCGTCGGCCCACATCTCGTATTCGGCGTCGACGCGGGCGCGCGACGGAGTCAGCCAGGGCTTGGGCACGATCGTCACCACGGTGAGCGAGGTGCCGCGGGTGCGCGCGATACGCACGCCCAAATGCAATCCCGAGAGCCCAACCTTGCCGGCCCGGTAGCCGACGACGACGCTCATAGCGCGTCTCGCTCGAGCGTTTCGCTGTTGAGCGCGCTGTGATGGCGGCCCCACACGAAGTAGAAGATTAGCGCGAGCGTGACCCAGCCGCTGAACGCGATCCAGGTGTACCAGTGCAGGCTGGCGAGGATGTACCCGCACGCCAACACCGAAAGGACGGGCGTGACGGGGTAACCGGGGACCTTGAATCCCCGGGGCAGGTCGGGTTCACGCACCCGCAAGATGATCACTCCGGCGGAAACGACCACGAACGCGGTGAGCGTCCCGATGGACACCATGTCCGCCAACTTCTCCAGCGGTATGAAGGCGGCCAACGCCGAGGCGGCGATCGCCACGATCACCGTGTTGCTCACCGGGGTCATGGTGCTCGTGTTCACGCGCGCGAATCGCGACGGCAATAACCCGTCGCGGCCCATGGCGAAGAGGATGCGCGTCTGTCCGTACATGGTGACCAAAGTGACGGAGAAGATCGAGATAACGGCGCCGGCGGCCAGGATCGTGCTTGCCCAGCTGCCGCGCGTGACCTTGTCGAGGATGGTGGCCAGGCCGGCCTCCTGTTGCCCGGCGAAGTCCTGCCACGGCTGAGTGCCCAGCGCGGCGAGCGCGACGAGCACATACACGCTAGTGACCGTTACCAGCGCCGCGATCAACGCGCGGGGCATGGTCTTCTGCGGGTTCTTCACTTCGTCGCCGGCGGTCGACACGGCATCGAGACCGATATAGGAGAAGAAGATGGTGCCCGCGGCCGAGCCGATGCCCGCCGCACCGAACGGCGCAAAGTCGCGGAGATGGGTCGCGTCGAACGCGGTGAAGCCGATGATCACGAAGATGACCAGCACGCCCAGCTTGACCAGCACCATGATCGTGTTGACCCGGGCCGACTCGCTGGCGCCGCGGATGAGCAGCAGCGCGCACATAGCGAGCAAGATGATCGCCGGCAGGTTCACGAAGCCGGGACGCGCATCCCATGGCGCGGCGGACACCGCGTGCGGAAATTGGATTCCGAACACATTGCTGAGCAACTTGTTGAGGTAGCCGCTCCAGTTCACCGCGACCGCGGCGGTCGACACCCCGTACTCCAGCAGCAGGCACGCCGCCACCCCCATCGCGACGACCTCACCCAGGGTGGTGTACGCGTAGGAGTACGACGACCCGGAAACCGGCACCGCGGAGGCCAATTCGGCGTAGCAGATGGCCGCGAGCCCAGCGGCGAGCCCGGCGATGAGGAACGACAGAATCACTCCGGGGCCGGCTTCGGGCACGGCTTGAGACATGACGAAGAAGATGCCCGTCCCGACCGTCGAGCCGACCCCGAACATGGTCAGCTGGAAAGTGCCGATGGTCCGCTTGAGGTGGTCCGCGGCCCCGTAAGCGACGGGCGTACCCACAACCGGGCGGCGCCGCAGCATCTGCTCTTTCAAGCTGATCGACGTGGGTGGCAATTACCCCTCCTTGCTCGATCAGCTGATTATGGGCCAGCCCCCCGCAACGCCATAGCGAACTGCTCAATCGCCCAGTCGATCTCCTGCTCGCCGATCACCAGCGGTGGCGCGAACCGCAACGTCGACCCGTGCGTGTCCTTCACCAACACACCACGATCGGCCAGCCGAAGACTCAGCTGCTTGCCCGTCCCGAGCGCGGGGTCGACGTCGACGCCGGCCCACAGTCCCAGGCCGCGCACCGCCACGACACCGTGGCCAAGCAGGCCTCGCAGGCGCCCGTGCAGGTGTGCGCCCAATTTCGCCGAGCGGGCTTGAAACTCTCCGCGGCCCAGCATGGAAACCACGGTGGTGCCGATAGCGGCCGCCAACGGATTACCACCGAAGGTCGAGCCGTGTTCGCCGGGATGCAGCACACCCAGCACCTCGTCGTCGGCAACCACCGCCGACAAGGGAACCACACCGCCGCCCAGCGCCTTGCCGAGCAGGTAGACGTCCGGCACCACGCCCCAGTGGTCGCAGGCGAAGGTGCGCCCCGTGCGCGCCAGGCCAGACTGAATCTCGTCGGCGATCATAAGCACGTGGTGCTCGCTGCACAGGGCGCGCACGGTCGGCAGGTAGTCGTCGGGCGGGACGACGATGCCGGCCTCGCCCTGGATCGGCTCGAGCAGGACCGCGACGGTGTCGTCGTCGATCGCGCGGGCCAGCGCGGCGGCATCCCCGAAGGGCACGGAGCGGAAACCCGGGGTGAATGGTCCGAATCCATCCCGCGCCGCCGGATCCGAGGAGAAGCTGACGATGCTGATCGTGCGGCCGTGGAAGTTGTTGTCCGCGACGATGATATTGGCCCGGCCATCGGGCACGCCCTTGACCTCCGCACCCCACTTGCGCGCGACCTTGAGACCGCTCTCCACGGCTTCTGCGCCCGAGTTCATCGGCAACACCAGGTCTTTGCCGCACAGCCGGGCAAGGGCGGCGCAGAACGGACCGAGGGTGTCGGAATGGAACGCGCGGCTCACCAACGTAACGGTGTCGAGCTGGGCATGGGCCGCCGCGGTGATCTCCGGGTTGCGATGGCCGAAGTTGACCGCCGAATAGGCGGCCAGGCAGTCCAAATAGCGCCGGCCCTCCACGTCGGTGATCCACGCACCCTCGGCGCTGGCCGCCACCACGGGCAACGGCGAATAGTTGTGTGCCGCAAAGCGTTTGACCAAGCCGATCGCCGATTCGGTCCGGGTCGAGGTCCGGGCGTCGAGGATCGTCATGGAAACACCTCCAATGTGCAGCACTTGACCGAACCGCCGCCCTTGAGGAGTTCGGACAGCTCGACGCCGATCGGCTCGAAACCGGCCGCACGCAGCTGTGCGGCGAAACCCGTTGCCGCGGCAGGGAGGACGACGTGCAGGCCATCGGAGACGACGTTGAGGCCGAGCACGAACGCGTCGGCGCTTGCGACCACGATCGCGCCGGGAAACAGAGCCTGCAGTTGGTCCCGCGCGGGCGCGCTGAACGCCGGCGGGTAGAACGCGATGGTCTGGTCGTCGAGAACCGCCAGCGCGGTGTCGAGGTGATAAAAGCGTGGATCCACCAACTCGAGTGAGACGACCGGCGCCCGCAGCGCCGCGGAGATTTCCGCGTGTGCACGCCGGTCGGTGCGAAAGCCATAGCCCGCCAACACCGTCTCCCCGACCATCAGCAAGTCGCCCTGCCCCTCGTTGACATGACGGGTGGACACCGGCCGGTACCCGAACGAGGACATCCATTCGGCGTAGGCGCGTGATTCGCCCGCCCGCTCGGCGAATCGAAATCTCGCGACGATCGCGACGTCGCCCGCGATGAATCCGCCGTTTGCGGCGTACACCATGTCCGGGAGGCCGGGCACGGGCTTGATCACCTCCACCCGGTGCCCCAGCCGTAGGTAGGCCGCGCGCAGGGAGTTCCATTGGGCCATCGCGACGCCCACGTCGACGGGGGTGGCGATGTCCATCCACGGGTTGATCGCGTACTCCACCGCGAAGAACTCCGGCGGCGTCATCGCGTACCGGCGGGCCCGCGGCGTGCGGACGAGCTTGCCGGTCGCGCGTGGCGCAACGTACGAATCCGTCATAGATCAACGGTATTTCCGGCAGCTCAAACAAGCAAACGACGTTTCTTGCGCGTCTATAGTTGATTTATTGCACCAAGCCGCGCGTCGCGGCGATTTATTAAGGGGTACCGGATGGACCGCCTGGATGGGACGGACGAGCGCATCCTCGCCGAGTTGACCAGAAACGCACGGGCCACCTTCGCGGAAATCGGCCAGACGGTGAACCTCTCGGCGCCGGCGGTCAAGCGCCGCGTCGACCGGATGGTCGACGACGGGGTGATCAGGGGCTTCACGACGGTCGTCGACCCCAACGCGCTCGGCTGGAAGACAGAGGCCTACGTGCAGGTGTTCTGCCACGGCACGATCGAGCCCGATCGGCTCCGCGCGGCGTGGGTGGACATGCCCGAGGTGGTCAGCGCGGCGACGGTCACCGGCACGTCGGATGCGATCCTGCACGTACTGGCCCGCGACATGCGGCATCTAGAGGCGGCCCTCGAACGCATCCGCTCGAGCGCGGACATCGAGCGCAGCGAAAGCATCGTGGTGTTGTCGAACCTCATCGACCGCATGCGAACTTAGCGGCGTTGCGCTTCCGGCCATCTGGCGACCTTCGAATGTGCTATCGCCCGCGATATCAAATTCGCCGACCATGTAATGCCCACAGGATGGGTCTCATGTGGCACACGTGATTCAGCGATCGAACGCAGCCGCAATCAGGCGCCTCAGCCTCGACGGCCCCGCCGTCGGCGGCCGGCGAGATGCATAGGGCCACGGGCGGTTTCGCTCCGGGACGGAACTGGCCCTGGCCTGCTTGAGCTCCATCCGCAGGTGCTGACGCACGCTGTGCAGATCCGGATCGGTCCAACGGTTGATCGCTTCGATCGGGTCCACGGTGAGGTCGTATAGCTCCCACTGATCGTCGAGCGGGGAGGTCCGGTAAGCCTCTCCCCCGAGCCCATTGGCCGCCAAGTGCCGCACTCCTGGCTCCGTCCAGGTGCCCGGGTCGTCGAAGGTGCGCACCAGCTTCCAGAGATGGCCTGCGCCACCGGGAACCGTCGCGTCGTCGACGCGGACCACCAGACCCTCGAAGTTGGAGGCGGTGTGGGCCGGGACGCGGATGCGCAGCGGCGCAGGCGGATTGACGGTCCGCTTCAGGCGGCGAGCCAATCCCGACGCGCCGCTATCCCCTTCGAGCATGTTGTCGCGGGTCATCAGGTAGACGGCACGAGTCTCGTCGGCCGCGGCGCCGTCCACGACGGGCATGAGGTTCCGGCCGGGCAGCCGATGCACTTCCGAGAACGACTGGGCCAGCGTGGCGGAGGACGCCGCGACATCGATGCCCGCCGCCGCCAGCAGCGTGGGGACCAGGTCGACGTGGGAGGTGGGTGCGGCGACAAGCCGTGGCCGCGTCGAGCGCTCGCCGATGCGCGCGATGACGAAGGGGACGCGGGTGGCCTCGTCGTAGAGGTTGAACCATTTCTGGTGCAGACCGCCGTGGGCGCCCAGCAGATCGCCGTGATCGGCCGTGCGCACCAAAACAGCATTGCGCGAGCCGCCTTCGGTGACGGCCCGCCTGACGCGGTCGATCGGCCCGTCCACCTCGGCGTGCAGCCGGTAATACAGGTCGCGGTAGCGCTGCGCGTTGCGCTCGTAGGTCCGCTCGATCGCGGGCGCGGGGCCGTAGCCGGAGTAGTAAGCCTCGCGAAAGGCGATCTGCGCCGCCGGTTTCGTGGACAGGTCTTCGTCCGCGGTGGGCGCGGCGGGCACCGCGGGCGGGTCGAGTGGCGACGGCTTGACCGGGCTGCGCCGGGACCAGGTCGGGAACAGCACGATGTCATGGGGATTGACGAAGCTGGCGACCAGGAGGAACGGGCGCAGCGCGGCCGGGTCGCCGTCGCGGCGACGGGCATAGCGGTCGGCGAGCCACGCGACCACCCGAGCGGCGATCAGCGGGTCGCGGCGGATACCGGCGTCGGCCAGCGCCGCCCCGTGCGGCTCCGGGCCGACCCACCCCGAGAATCCGAACGGCCCCAACCGATCCGCCTCCAGGTAGCGCCGCACCGCGGCGGCGTCGACGACACCGTTCTCGTCGTTGGTCGCCAGCGGCCCACCGGTCCTCGGGTCGGTGAGGTCGGCGTGCGAGATGTGCCACTTGCCGTCGTAATGGGTGTCGTATCCGGCCGCCCGGAACCAATTGCCGAGCGTGGGGACCTCGCCCGCACGCAGCCAGCGCATGCGCGAATCGCCGGCGGTCTTTCCGATGCCGTCGGTCTGGGTGACGCCGTGCAAGTCAGGATAGTGACCGGTGAAAATCGTTGGGCGGCTTGGCACGCAGGCCAGCGAGCCGGTGTAGTGCCGAGTGAAGCTGACCCCGTGGTCGGCAAACCACTTGCGGCCGGTGAGTGTCCGGTCGCGCCACGCGAGCACGTCGGGAGCCTCGTACGGGGGCACCGCACGTTCCTCGTCCGTCATGATGACGATGACGTCGGGGCGATCAGACACCAGCACGCTCCAATCGATTCGCAAGCCCGGCGAGCATCGCCTCGGACTGTCGCGCGAGTACGCGGCACAGGACCCGTTCGGCCAGCTTTTGCATTGCGTGCGGACCGATTTCGACGGTGCTGGTGAGGGTCACCGCCGTCGCGGCGGCCGAATCACCGGTGGATGCCAGCGTCCAGCGGTTGGACACCCTGCGCAGGCGTCTGGGCAGGCCTTCGATGTCGTAGCCGAGCGCGCGGGGCGGGTCGAACTCGGTGATGCGCTCGACGAGGGCGTCGCGGTTGACCTGCACCCGCCGGGCGGTCCCGACGGGAGCTCCGCCGGGGCCGGAGGACAAGATGCACGAGTGGTCGACGTTGCCGGCCCACGAACTGATCGCCCCGAAGTCCGCCAGCGTCTCCCAGATGTCACCGATGCGAGCCGCGATCGTGCGAGTCCGGTGGATGTCGGCCACGCGCTCACGCTACGCGAACGACTAGTGAGTCAGGTGGAATATCGTCTCGATCGCCACCGCGGCACCGCTGACCGCGAGGGTGACCGCGAGCGTCGCCCAATCACCCAATCTCGGCCGCGCCGGGTCGGCCGAGAGCTGACCGGTGCCGCCCCGAGCGGTGATCGCGTCGCCCATCTCATCGGCGCGCCGCAGGGTCACCACGATGGCGGCGGCCACCAGGTCGATCGAGTTGCCCGTCGTTTGGCGGACCCGAGCCTTGCGACCCTGGGGCATGTGGTTGGGCCGCAATCGACGAGCTGCGTAGAGCACCTGAAATTCCTCGATCAACAGCGGGAAGGCGCGTAGCGCCAGGGCCAAGGCCACCGCCCACTCGTCGACCGGAATCCGCAGCCACCTGAACGGGCGACCCAAAATGGCCAGCGCCGGCGCGATTTCGGCGACGTTGGTGGTCCAGGACACCATGGCCCCCAACCCGAGCAGAACGATCGATAGCGCGGTGATCCGCAGGAAGTTCAACGCTCCACCGAGGCCGATGCCAACACCGTGAATCGAGACCACTGGACTGCCGCCGGCCAACGCCGCGGTCACGAATCCCAATGCCAGGAGGACCCACAGCCACCGCGGAATCGACGGAACCGCACCCCGGGGGATGTGTGCGATCCAGATCGCCGCCGCCACGAGCACTGCCACCGCCCCGATCGTCACCCAACCCGGATAGAGGGTCAGCAACACCGAAACACCGAATACCACCAGCAGTTTGGTGCCGGCCCATAAGTTGTGAATGGCCGACCTTCCGGGCACCGGAACCAGCAGCACCACCGGACGAGAACCGCGCCTGCTCCGCCCGGATGCCGTGGACGAGGATGAGGTTGCCGTCACGCCACACCCCCGGCCGTGGCGGTGGCCGGCATAGACTCCAGCGCGCCATTCTGCAGATGCAAAACGCGTGGGCACACCTCTTCCAAACCGACGAAGTCGTGTGAGATGACCACCACTGTCAGGCCTCGGTGACGTCGCAGGTCGGCCAGCAGGCGCAGCAGGCCCCGCTGGCTGGAAATGTCCAGTCCGGCTAACGGCTCGTCGAGGATCAACACGCGTGGCGAACACGCCAGCAGTCCGGCCAGCACCACTCGTCGCATTTCGCCACCGCTGAGCTGGTCGATGCGGCGATTGCCCATCGCGGGCTCCAGACCTACCGCGCCAAGGGCAGCCGCCACGCGGTTCACGTCGCGCTCCGAAAACCCTGCCACGGAAGCGATTTCCAGGCCAACGTGGCTGCGCATCAGTTGCAGCCTCGAAGTCTGAAACGACAACCCCACCGCGCCGACGTGCTCACGGATGGGTTGACCGTCGAGCAAACAGGCACCGCTGGTGGGAGCGGTCAGCCCGGCCATGATCCACGCCAGCGTCGACTTACCCGACCCGTTGCCGCCGTGGATCAGAATTCCGTCGCCCTGTTCGACTACGAAGCTGATACCGCGCAGCGCGGTCTTCTGCCAGGGCGTGCCGCTGTTGTATTCGTGTCGGACGTCGACGATTTCGAGTACCGGCTTGTTGAAGGCCCGCTTGAGGGCCGGGGCCGGGGGCGGGGCCGTCTCGACCGTGCCGGCGTTGTCAGCGGAATCGCTGAGGTTGATGGTCCGGTCCGCCGACGCGGCCTCATTGTCGAAATGCGTGATGTGCACCAACGCCGTCCGATGCCGTTGGGGAAGGCCTGACAGCACGTTCAACAGGACGTTACGGCCCTGCTGATCGACCATGCTGGTGAACTCGTCAGCGATCAGCAGCGCCGGTTCCCGGGCGAGCGCCGCGGCCAGAGCGAGGCGCTGCAGTTCCCCGCCGGACAGGCTGCCGGTATCGCGCTCGGCAAAACCCTCGAGACCCACTTCGCGGAGCAAGTGGTCGACATCGACCTCGGTGCCCGGCGGCAGCCCCCAGACCACGTCATCGGCGACCCGGGTTCCCAAGACCTGGCTCTTCGGGTGCTGCAGGACAAGCGCCGTGCCGCCCAACATGCCCAACCCCACCGCGCCCGGGCGCTGCACGGTACCCGACGTCGGTTGCCGACCCGCCAAAATCAGCGTCAACGTCGTCTTTCCCGAACCGTTGGCGCCGATGACGGCAATGTGTTCGCCGACTTGGAGTTCCAGGCTGATTTCGCGGAGCGCGTCTTGCTTCGCGTGCGGGTAGCGGAACCGCACCCTGTCCAGTCGCACCGGTACCGGCCCGATCGGGGCGTCGGGCGCCTCGTCCGGAGCGTCGAGTTTGTGCACGTCCGGAACGTTGCCCATCCGGTCCAGCAGGCGCGAAAGCGCCCACCAACCGATCAACGACGAGAACATCACCCCGTAGGTGACGTAGCCGAGCATCAGCCACGGCCAGTAATGCAGCCCGAATTCGAAGCACCGCTTCACGTCGGCGCCGAGCCATTGCAGGTCCACCCGGGTGAGGAATGCGACAACACCGTCGACGTTGGCCGTCATCACCTGAAAGATCAGATGCCGCAGCCGATTCAGCACCGTCAACATGCCGACCGTGGCGGCCGCGACGGCGACTCCGGCAACAAGGGACGAGGCGAGCACCGTCGGGGTGCCCCGGCCCCTGCGTTTGACGAATCCGGTCAACCCACCGATATACGCACAGTTGACGACGGTCAGGAAACCGCCCAGTCCAGAGATGAGGAAGGCGATCATCCCGGCAGCAAACGTCGCGGCGAGCAGCACTCGCAGCCGGTAACGGTAGGCCAGCAGCCCCATCGGCACGGTGCCCAGCAGTGCCAACCCCTGGGCAAACGGAATCACCCCGGCGATGATCGCGATCACCGCGCAGAGCGCCCCCATGACCGATGCCTGTGCCAACTCGGCCGGTTGTAAAGGTCCACCCCGACGACGCGAACGGACGGGGCGACGGGCATTCACTTCACTGATTGTGCCAGGGCGCGGCGCCAAGTCGCTTCATCACACTGAGTAACTTCCGACCCGGTTCGGCCGGCCGCCACTCGTCTCGCTTAGCAAAGCTATGGAACTATGGGTACATGGACAGAGTTGTCGAGACCGCAAACATCGAGGCCCAACAGCTGGGCGCGGATTTGCTCGCCGTGGTGGCGCGGCTCAACCGGCTGGCCACCCAGCGGATCCAGATGCCCTTGCCCGCGGCGCAGGCCAGGCTGCTTGCCACGATCGAAGCGCACGGCGAGGCCCGGATCGGCGACCTCGCCGGCGTCGATCACTGCTCGCAACCGACCATGACCACCCAGGTCCGCCGGCTCGAGGACGCCGGCCTGGTCACCCGGACCGTGGACCCAGGCGACGCGCGCGCCGTCCGGATCCGCATCACTCCCCAAGGAAAGCGCACGCTCAACGCGGTTCGCGCCGACCGCGCCGCCGCGATCGAACCGCAACTCGCGTTGCTGGAGCCGGTGGAGCGCCAGGTGCTGACGGACGCGGTCAAGGTATTGCGCCGGCTTCTCGACAATGCATCGGTGGCGGGCCGGCGTAACACGCTGTGATCGCAGGACCCCGGTGGATAGCCGGCGGCCCGCGGGTAGACACTAATTCGAGCTGACCGGCGTGAGGAAAGGTGGCGGCCATGCGGCCCGAGGCTTCCGCGTACAGAGCCTCCCCGTTGACCGTGTGGGTCGGGTCGATGAGGTTCGACTTCGCCCCGGGCCGAGACGTGATCGTCGGTTACGGTCCGGGCAGCGACATCGCCCTCGAGCGGTTCCTGAATCCGGCCGCGCCGCCGCCACCGCCCCGCCCTGAAGTGATATTGCGTTTCGCCGGTACCCACTGGGTGGCCATTGACCTGAGCCACAACGGCATCTTCGTCGACGGTGCACGAGCGTCGACGGCGAACATTCGCGACGGTCAGGCGATCAGCATCGGCGATCCACAGCGGGGCCCGCGGCTGGTATTCCGCACCGGTCAGCCCGCCGGTCCGCCCGGGCAAGCTGCGCGTCCGGCTCCTCGACCCCCCGCTCACCCGCTCGAGTACCTTCGACCAGTAGGTGGTGGCCATCACGGACTCGATCTGCTGGAGCGGCCCCAGAAAG
>NZ_LZKH01000023.1:0-2841 GCF_001672745.1 Mycobacterium sp. E1386 | reverse complement strand
TTCACGGCGACGCCGGGGCAGCGCCCACGCGTTCCCGCCAGTTCTGCACCATGACCAATCGCCCCGACGAGGCGAGCGTCATGAACAACGTGTCGCCATCGGGGCTCAGCGCGACGTTGGTGGTCATCGGATCTTCGGCGGGAATGGCGCCCAACAGCTCGCCGGTCGGGGCGAAGACGGTGACACCGCCGCTACCCAGGGTCGCGACGAGGATGCCGCCGTCCGCGTCCACACAGAGCCCGTCGGCCCCTCCGACATTCAGCGGACCCCCGCTGGGCACCGTTGCCAGACCGCGCGCCCGCGACACCACTCCCGGCCCGTCGAGGGTGAACTCCCAGACCCGGCGCGTGCGCGTCTCGGCCACGTAGAGCAATGCCCCGTCGGGGGACAGGGCCACGCCGTTGGGCATCTCGAGTGGGTAGACGATCTCACGAAGCCCGCCGTCGACGGTGCCGTAAAGCAGTCCCGTCATGCCGCGGTTGCGGCCTCGCGTGACTCCGCCGTCGGTGACGTAGAAGCCGCCATCGCCGTCGACGCAGATGTCGCTGGGCCGCATCAGCGGCACCGTTCCGCCGGAGCGCGTGACGAATTCGGTGCACAGGGTGCTGACCCGACCGTCGGCTTCGACCAGCTGCAGCGCGGGAACGACGGGGTGGTCGGGCGGTCCCACCGGCCGGAAAAGCCTTGCGCAGCCGACGAAGTCGTACGGCCACGGCCCGAGTCCGAAGGTGGAGCCGCCGTTCTGGCAGACCACCAGCCGACCGTCCGAAAGCCGGGCCACCCCGTTGGGGCCACCACCGGTCTCGGCGACCGTCTCGGTGACGCCGTCCGGGCGGACGCGGGTGATTCTGCCGGCCGCCATCTCCGAGACCACGACGGAACCGTCGTCGTAGACGACCGGGCCTTCGGGGAAGGAGAGTCCCTCGGCTAGGCAACGGCCGGAGCTCACGGCCGCGTCTCCCCGTCGGCCTTGCTCTGCCACCAAGCCGTGAAGACCGGGTCGCTCAACGGCAGGTCACCGACGCCGGTCTGGTTTCGTGGCCAGACTGCGGCTTCTTGTGTCAGGGGCGACGGCCGGCGGCTCATGCCGTAGAACAGGTGATGCCTTCTGTGCAGGAACAGCCAACGCCCGCAGTTCCGCTCGTAGCGGTCTTCGTACTTGATGAGCTGTTCGACAAACCCCTCGGCGTGGGTCTGGGCGAAACACTGGGCCCAGACCTGCCCGCGGGCGCGGTCCGCTGTGTCCAGCTCGACGAGGTGGTTAGCGACCAGGATGACCGCGAATACGCTCCCGTCGACGCTGGCCGACATCAGCCGACGCAGGGCCTCGGGGCCCTCTCCGTGGTCGCCGAACCGGGCGTGCGGGACGAACAATTCGGCCATCGCGGCGACGTCCCGCGTTTCGATCGCGGCGGCGTAACGGTAAGCCAGTTGACGAATTTCCTCCTTCGCCAACAGGTCCCGAATTTCGGTGTCGTGCATCGTGGCTAGGGCACCGGGGTCGACGGGCCGAGTACGTATTGCCCCGATTGCGGATGGTGATACCAGCCGCCGGCCGCCGATGTCCCGCCGTCGACGTGCAGCGTCTGCCCGGTCACGTAGGCGCTGAGGTCACTGGCGAGGAAGATTGCGGCTCCGGCCATTTCGTCGACGTGGCCCGCGCGGCCCATCGGCACCATGAGTTTGGCGTTTTCGGCCCCGTTGGGCGCCATCTTCTGCAGGCTCTCGGTGAGCGTGAAGTCGGGCGCGAGCCCGTTGACGCGGATGTTGTGCGGCGCGAGTTCCAGCGCGGCGGTCTTGGTGAAGTTGACCACGCCCGCTTTGGCCGCGGCGTAGGCGGCAAACCCGGGCGCGGCGCGTACCGCCTCGATGGTGCTGATGTTGATGACGCTGCCGCCCTGTCCCGCATCGACCAAGGCCCGCGCTACGCGCTGCGTACAGAGCAGCACCTGCGTCAAATTGATCCGGATCAGGGCATCCCAGCCGTTGGGGGAGGTGTCCAGCAGGCCGGACCAGAAGACCCCGCCGGCATTGTTGACGAGGATGGTCGGAACCCCCAGAGCGTCGACGGTGGTGGTCAGGGCCGCATCGACCTGATCGGCGGCCTCGCGTACGTCGGCGACGCACGCGAGGCCGCCGATGCGCGCGGCCACCGCCGTCGCACTCTGCTGGTCCCTTTCCCAGATCGCCACTCGCGCGCCGAATTCGGTGAAGGCCGCGGCGATGGCCCTCCCGATCCCGCCGCCCCCGCCAGTGACGACGGCGACCCGGCCGTCCAGCGATGCGGCGTTCCGATGCAGCGTCATTCAGCGTCCACGAAAGTCCGGGTCGCGTCGCTCGGTGAAGGCCGCCATGCCCTCGGCGACGTCGTCGGTCGCGGCGACCTGCTCGACCAACAGCGCCTCAGTGCGAAACGCGGCATCGCGGTCGACGTCGAACGCCTGGTTCAGCATCGCCTTGGCCGCCGCCAGCGCTCGGGTCGGCCCGCTCGCGAGCCGTTGGGCCCAGGCGGCCGCCTCGGCTTCGAGATCATCGGCGGCGACGACCTTGTTGACCAGGCCGATGCGCTCGGCCTCCGCCGCGGACAGCTCGCCGCCGAAGAATAGCAGCTGCTTTGCGACGTTGAAGGGGACCTTGCGCGCCAACAGATAGGCGGCACCGCCGTCGGGCGCGAGCCCGCGCCGCGCGAAAAGCTCGATGATGCGGGCACTTTCGGAGGCCACGATGAGGTCGCAGGCCAGCACCATGCTGGCGCCCACCCCGGCGGCGGTGCCGTTGAGCGCGCATAGCACCGGCTTTTCGCAGTCCAGCAACGCCGACACCACCGCCTGAGACCTGGTG
>NZ_LZKH01000022.1:0-527 GCF_001672745.1 Mycobacterium sp. E1386 | reverse complement strand
GTCAGCCGGCTGTCCATGAAGCTGCCCAACCGTTTCGGCGCGTCCAGGAAGTCCAGCGCGTTGCGCGACGGCGGGGTGTCCACCACCACCAGGTCCCAACGATCCTCGGCCAGTAGCTGGCCCAGCTTCTCCATCGCCATGTATTCCTGCGTGCCGGCCAGCGAGCTGGCGACCGTCTGATAGAACTGGTTGTCCAGAATCGCTTGCGCCCGGCCGTTTCCGGAGTACTGGACCACCATTTCGTCGAACGTGCGGCGCATGTCGAGCATCATCGCGTGCAACTCGCCGCGAACCTCGGGCGCCAGGGGCACCCGCTGCGGGGTGTTGCCGAGGTCGTTCACCCCCAGTGCCTGGGCCAGCCGCTTGGCCGGGTCGATCGTCAAAACGCATACGTTGCGGCCGTATTCGGCAGCGCGCAACGCCATCGCGGCCGCGGTGGTGGTCTTGCCTACCCCGCCGTCGCGCAACGCGCTGGACTTCCTGGACGCGCCGAAACGGTTGGGCAGCTTCATGGACAGCCGGCTGTG
>NZ_LZKH01000021.1:0-9424 GCF_001672745.1 Mycobacterium sp. E1386 | reverse complement strand
CTGCAGATGTTCGGCGACAACGACATTCAGGTCTCGTTGACCGCGAACCCCTCGCACCTGGAGGCCGTCGACCCGGTGCTCGAGGGCCTGGTCCGGGCCAAGCAGGACCTGCTGAATCGCGGCGCCCACGACGACGGTGACGAGAAGGCCTTCTCGGTGGTGCCGATGATGCTGCACGGCGACGCCGCCTTCGCGGGCCAGGGCATCGTCGCCGAGACGCTCAACATGGCGGACCTGCCCGGTTACCGGGTCGGCGGCACCATCCACATCATCGTGAACAACCAGATCGGCTTCACCACCGCACCGGAGTATTCGCGATCCAGCGAATACTGCACCGACGTCGCCAAGATGATCGGGGCACCGATCTTCCACGTCAACGGCGACGACCCGGAAGCCTGCGTATGGGTGGCGCAGCTGGCCGTGGACTTCCGGCAGAAGTTCAAGAAGGACGTCATCATCGACATGCTGTGCTACCGCAGGCGCGGCCACAACGAAGGCGACGACCCGTCGATGACCAACCCCGCCATGTACGACGTCGTCGACACCAAGCGTGGCGTTCGCAAGAGCTACACCGAAGCCCTGATCGGTCGCGGCGACATCTCGCTGAAGGAGGCCGAGGACGCGCTGCGCGACTATCAGGGCCAGCTGGAACGGGTGTTCAACGAAGTTCGGGACCTGGAGAAGCACGGCGTCCAGCCGAGCGCATCCGTCGAGGCCGACCAGATGCTTCCCGCGGGCCTGTCGACCGCGGTGGATAAGGCGTTGCTGTCGCGCATCGGCGACGCGTTCCTCGCGCTGCCGGAGGGCTTCAGCGCGCACCCGCGGGTACAGCCGGTGCTGGAAAAGCGCCGGGAGATGGCCTACGAGGGCAAGATCGACTGGGCCTTCGGCGAGCTGCTGGCGCTGGGTTCGCTGGTGGCCGAGGGCAAGCTGGTGCGGCTGTCCGGCCAGGACACCCGGCGCGGGACCTTCTCCCAGCGGCATTCCGTGATCATCGACCGCAATACCGGCGAAGAGTTCACCCCGCTGCAACTGCTGGCGACGAACACCGACGGGACGCCCACCGGCGGCAAGTTCTTGGTCTACGACTCGCCGCTGTCGGAGTACGCCGCCGTCGGCTTCGAATACGGCTACACCGTGGGCAACCCGGACGCCCTGGTGCTGTGGGAGGCGCAGTTCGGCGACTTCGTCAACGGCGCGCAGTCAATCATCGACGAGTTCATCAGCTCCGGCGAGGCCAAGTGGGGTCAGCTGTCCAACGTGGTGTTGCTGCTGCCGCATGGCCACGAAGGCCAGGGCCCCGACCACACCTCCGGCCGCATCGAACGCTTCCTGCAGCTATGGGCGGAGGGTTCGATGACCATCGCGATGCCGTCGACGCCGTCGAACTATTTCCACCTGCTGCGCCGGCACGCCCTCGACGGAATCAAGCGGCCGCTGATCGTCTTCACACCGAAGTCGATGCTGCGCAATAAGGCCGCCGTCAGCGACGTCAGGGACTTCACCGAGATCAAGTTCCGCTCGGTGCTCGAAGAGCCGACCTACGAGGACGGCATCGGTGACCGCACCAAGGTCACCAGGATCCTGCTGACTAGCGGCAAGATCTACTACGAGCTGGTGGCGCGCAAGGCCAAGGACAACCGGGACGACGTCGCGATCGTGCGCATCGAGCAGCTCGCCCCGCTGCCCAAGCGCCGGCTCAACGAGACG
Organism: Mycobacterium sp. E1386; assembly: GCF_001672745.1. NCBI lineage: Bacteria > Bacillati > Actinomycetota > Actinomycetes > Mycobacteriales > Mycobacteriaceae > Mycobacterium > Mycobacterium sp. E1386. The sequence goes on along the minus strand of NZ_LZKH01000021.1, from coordinate 7,714 downwards.
CTCGACCGTTACCCCAGCGCCAACGAGTTCTTCTGGGTGCAAGAGGAGCCGGCCAACCAGGGCGCGTGGCCGCGGTTCGGCCTCGAGCTGCCCGAACTGCTGCCCGACAAGCTGACCGGGCTCAAGCGGATCTCGCGCCGGGCCATGTCGGCCCCGTCGTCGGGCTCCTCGAAGGTGCACGCGGTCGAACAGCAGGAGATCCTCGACACCGCGTTCCGCTAGCCGGCGACGGCGGGGCGCGCTAAAGGAGCCGGGGCAATCGAGCCGAGCCCGGGTTCCCACCCGCCGGTACGAGTGACCGCCGGTACCGGCTAGCCTCGACGCAAACGGGCCAACAAGAAAGGGTGCTCATGCAGGGGTTCGCCGGCAAGGTCGCCGTGGTGACGGGTGCGGGTTCGGGAATCGGGCGAGCACTGGCCGTTGAGTTGGCCCGCTCGGGCGCCAAGGTCGCGATCAGCGACGTCGACGTCGACGGCCTGGCCGAGACAGAGGCGCAGCTGAAGGCGATCGGCGCCGAAGTCAAGGCGGATCGGCTCGACGTTACCGAGCGCGAGGCGTTCCTGGCCTACGCCGACGCGGTCAAGGAGCACTTCGGCAAGGTCAACCAGGTCTACAACAACGCCGGCATCGCCTTCACCGGCGACGTCGAAGTCAGCCAGTTCAAGGACATCGAACGGGTGATGGACGTCGACTTCTGGGGCGTCGTCCACGGCACGAAGGCATTCCTGCCGCACCTGATCGCCTCCGGCGACGGCCACGTCATCAACGTCTCCAGCGTGTTCGGGCTGTTCTCGGTGCCCGGGCAGGCGGCCTACAACTCGGCCAAGTTCGCCGTCCGGGGATTCACCGAGGCGCTGCGACAGGAAATGGTGGCGGCCGGGCACCCCGTGGCGGTGACCACCGTGCACCCCGGCGGCATCAAGACCGCGATCGCCCGCAACGCCACCGCCGCCGAGGGACTCGACCAGGCCCAGCTGGCAAGTCTCTTCGACAAACGGCTCGCCAAGACCAGCCCGCAACGAGCCGCCCAGATCATCCTGGATGCCGTGCGCAAGAAGAAGGCCCGTGTGCTGGTCGGCACGGACGCCAAGGTGTTGGACGCCTTGGTGCGGTTGACCGGCTCCGGATATCAGCAGCTTTTTGGGCCCGTCATGGGCCGGTTGATGCCCAAGCACTGACGGGCGCCCCACCGGAGGCTGTCGGCACCGGATAACCTGACGCAGCACGCCAGCACGAGGAGTACGCATGCATGGGTTCGCCGGCAAGGTCGCCGCGGTGACGGGCGCGGGTTCGGGGATCGGCCAGGCGCTGGCCCTCGAACTGGGACGCGCCGGCGCCAAGCTCGCGATCAGCGACGTCGACCTCGAGGGCCTGGCCGACACCGAAGCGCAGTTGAAGGCGATCGGAACGGAAATCAAGACCGATCGCCTCGACGTGACCGAGCGCGGGGCGTTCCTGGCCTACGCGGACGCGGTCAAGGAGCACTTCGGCCAGGTCAACCAGGTCTACAACAACGCAGGCATCACCTTCGTCGGGTCCATCGAAGACAGCCGGTTCGAGGACATCGAACGGGTGATGGACGTCGACTACTGGGGCGTCGTGAACGGCACCAAGGCATTCCTCCCACACCTGATCGCCTCCGGCGACGGCCACGTCATCAACGTCTCGAGCGCGCTCGGCCTGTTCTCGGCTCCCGGCCAGGCGGCTTACGTTTCCGCCAAGTTCGCGGTACGTGGATTCAGCGAGGCGCTGCGACAGGAGATGGTGCGGGCCGGCCATCCGGTGCGGGTCACGACGGTGCACCCGGGCGGGGTCAAGACGGGGTTCGCCCGCAACGCCATCTTCGCCGACGGGCTAGACCAGGACGGCCTGGCCGAGAAGTTCGAGGAAGAGCAGGCCAAGACCACGCCCCAACGGGCGGCCCAGATCATCCTGGGCGCCGTGCAGAAGAACAAGGCCAGGGTGCTGGTCGGACCCGACGTGAAGGCTATGGACCTGGTGGTTCGGCTGACCGGATCGAGACCTGAGCGGCTGCTGGGCGGGCCGGTCATGGCACGCGTGCAGCAAGTGGTACACCAGCTCATGCCCAAGCGCTGACGCCCGCCTCAACGCCCCAGCGGGTGTTCCGCCAACCACCCGCCCGCGACCGCCTGCGGGTCGGCTCCGCCGGCCACCTGGCGGCGCATGTCGACCAGGGCCGCGGTGTCCAGCACGCCGGCGACCTCGTTGATCGCCAGCAGCTGTCGATCGCTCAGCGCGTTCCGGCGATACAGCGGCACCACGTTCTCGGCGCGGATCAGCGCGGGTTTGCCGTCGGCGAGCGCGACGAGGTCGGAGGGGAGGCCGGGGTCGGCGGTGGTCGTCCACCCCGCGGTCAGCTGCCCGGCCCGAATCGCGCCGAACATCGTTGCCTCGTCGGGGAATTCGCGTGGAGCGGGAAGCCGGCAGGTGCCCACGCTCGAAGGGGCCCGCCGCCCGGTGACGGCGCCCACGAGCAGGCCGGCGCAGTGCTTCGGCAGCGTGCTCAAGTCGGCGCTGACATCGCTGCCGCCCCACGCGTTGGCGGTGGCTCCCGTCACCAGCAGGACGGGCTTGTCTTCCGCGGCGGTCGCATAGTCGCCCGCGGCGACACCCTCGGGCAGCGCGGCCACCATCGCGCGGTAGACGTCGGCGTCGGACATCGCCACCGCGCCGGGCTGCAAACTCTCCAGCTTGCGGCCGGTCAGGGCCGGGACGACAGTGAACGCGCCCGAGTCCAGGCGCGCCATCGGATCGTCGGCGGTCTCGGCGCGCGCCGCGAAACCGTATGACCGCAGCGCGGCCACGTAGACGCCGGCCAGCAGGGTCGACTCGGAATCCGTCGCGGAGCCGACCACCAGTTCCGGACGGGCGCGGCGGTCGCCGGCATCCCCGCAGCCGGCCACGACGAGTATGGCGGCGAGCAGCGGCACCGCCAGCCAGCCGGTCCTCACCCCGCGATGTCTGCGGGGTCTGCGGCCAGGGCCACCGCCGTGGCGACCGCATCCCCCACGCGCAGGTCCAGCGGGCTCGGGACAATCCTGTCGAACGCCAGGTCGTCACTGACGACCGAGAAGATCGCCTCGGCCGCGGCCACCATCATCTTTTCGGTGATCCGCCGCGCCCCGACATCCAGCGCACCCCGAAACACGCCGGGGAAGGCCAGCACGTTGTTGATCTGGTTGGGGTAGTCGCTGCGGCCGGTGGCCACCACTGCGGCGTACTTGGCCGCGACCTGCGGATGGATCTCCGGATCGGGATTGGACAGCGCGAAGACGATCGCATCGGGCGCCATCGTGGCGATCATCTCCTCGGGCACCACACCACCCGAAACCCCGAGGAACAGATCGGCGCCGCGCAGCGCTTCCGCCATGCTGCCCGTGAGACCGTCGGGGTTCGTGCGTTGCGCCAGAACGCTCTTCACGCTGTTCATGTCGTCGCGCCCGGTGTGCAGAATCCCGCGCGAGTCCAGCACGGTGATGTCGGAAACACCCATCGCCAGAAGGAGATTCGTGCACGCGACACCCGCTGCCCCGGCACCGGAAACCACTACCCGCAGCGACGTCATGTCGCGACCGAGCAACTTGGTGGCACCCATCAGCGCGGCCAATGCGACGATCGCGGTCCCGTGCTGATCGTCGTGCATCACCGGACAGTCCAGCGCCTCGATGACTCGCCTTTCGATCTCGAAGCAGCGCGGCGCAGAGATGTCCTCGAGGTTGACCGCGCCGAAAGTCGGGCGCAGTCGCACCAAGGTTTCGACAATCTCGTCGGGGTCCTTCGTGTCCAGCACGATCGGGATCGCGTTGAGCCCGCCGTATGCCTGGAACAGGGCGCACTTGCCCTCCATCACCGGCAGCGACGCCGCGGGCCCGATGTCACCCAGGCCCAGCACAGCGCTGCCGTCACTGACGACGGCGACCAGCCGGTTCGCCCACGTGTAACGGGCGGCCTGGGTGCGATCGGCGGCAATCGCGCGACTGACCTGCGCCACACCAGGGGTGTAGGCGATCGACAATGCCCGCTGGGTGTCCAGCGGGGCGGTCAGGCCTACGGAAAGCTTGCCGCCTACGTGTGCCTCGAAGATCTCCGCGTCGGTGATCGCCTGTTCGGCGCGCGTCTGTATCGATTCAATCAACTCGGACACGCGCCCCAGGGTACTGACTACCGATTAGTAGGCCTAATCTGCGCGGGGATGACCTTCGCGACGACCGGGTGGGGTCAGATCAGTCCCAGCTCGGTCACGGCGTTGCGCTCGTCGACCAGCTCGGCGGTGGTCTTGTCGATGCGGCTGCGGGAGAAGTCGTCGATCTCCAGCCCCTGGACGATCGACCAGTCGCCGTCCTTGGTGGTCACCGGGAACGACGACACGATGCCCTCCGGCACGCCGTAGGAGCCGTCGGAGTACACCGCCATCGACACCCAGTCACCGTCCGGGCTGCCCAGCAGCCACGAACGCGCCGCGTCGATGGTCGCCGACGCGGCCGAGGCCGCCGAGGATGCGCCGCGCGCGTCGATGATCGCCGCGCCGCGCTTGGCCACGGTCGGGATGAAGTCGTTCTCGATCCAGTTCTGGTCGCCGACGACCTCGGCGGCGTTCTTGCCGCCGACCTCGGCGTGGAAGATGTCGGGGTACTGGGTGGCCGAGTGGTTGCCCCAGATGGTCATCTTCTTGATGTCGGTGACCTTCGCGCCGGTCTTCTTGGCCAGCTGTGAGATGGCCCGGTTGTGGTCCAGGCGGGTCAGCGCCGAGAACCGCTCCTTCGGGATGTCGGGCGCGTTGCTCAGCGCGATCAGCGCGTTGGTGTTGGCCGGGTTGCCGGTCACGCCGATGCGGACGTCGTCGGCGGCGACGGAGTTCAGCGCCTTGCCCTGGGCGGTGAAGATCGCGCCGTTGGCCTCCAGCAGGTCGCTGCGCTCCATGCCCGGGCCGCGCGGGCGGGCGCCGACCAGCAGGGCAAGGTTGACGCCGTCGAAGATCTTGTTCGCGTCCGCGCCGATCTCGACGCCGGACAGCAGCGGGAATGCGCAGTCGTCCAGCTCCATCACGACGCCCTCGAGCGCCTTGAGCGCCGGCTCGATCTCGAGCAGCCGCAGCTCGATCGGTCGGTCGGGGCCCAGCAGTGCACCGCTCGCCAGGCGGAACAACAGGCTGTAGCCGATCTGGCCGGCGGCGCCGGTGACGGCGACCTTGAGGGGACTTGCGCTCACGTCGAAATGCTCCTTGTGGAGGTAGTCATGCAGATTCGGGTCTCGGCTCGAAACTAGCGCACCCCTCTCGGCCGCCAACCTCCGGTCCGATACCCGGCCCTGTCCGCCGCGCCCGGATCGGCGCGCTTTGCGAGGCCAGGGCGCGTAGCATGAACCACCGCCCGGTCAGACCGAAGCAGCGATCGGAGGTGGATGTGTTCCAGGGTTTTGACGCATTGCCCGAAGCGCTTCGGCCGCTCGCCCACGAGCCGCGCCCGTCGCATCCCGATCCCCAGCCCCACTCGCCCAACGAGACGCTGGTCGACTGCGCCGTCTACGCCGACGGCCACCGGCTGCCCGGGAAATTCAGCTACGTCGCGGCCCGCGACAAGGTGCGCCAGATCGAAATGCTCGGAAACGAGGCCTTCGTCTGGGTCGGTCTGCGCGAGCCCGACCAAACCGAGATGCAGGAAGTCGCGGACCTTTTCGGCATGCATCCGCTCGCGGTGGAGGATGCCGTGTGCGCGCACCAGCGGCCCAAGCTGGAGCGCTATGACGACACGCTGTTCCTGGTGCTCAAGACGGTCAATTACGTTCCGCATGAATCGGTCGCGCAGGCCCGTCAAATCGTCGAGACCGGCGAGGTGATGGTTTTCGTCGGCAAGAGTTTCGTGGTCACCATCCGCCATGGCGAACACGGCGGGCTGTCCGAGGTGCGCAAGCGGATGGAGGCCGACCCCGAGCAATTGCGGCTGGGGCCTTACGCGGTGATGCACGCCATCGCGCATGAGGTGGTGAACCACTACCTCGACGTCAGTCACCTCATCGAATCCGACATCGACAGCATCGAGGAAGTGGCGTTCGCCCCGGGCCGCAAGATCGACGTCGAACCCATCTATCTGCTCAAGCGTGAGGTCGTCGAACTTCGCCGGTGCGTCAACCCGTTGTCCGGGGCGTTTCACCGAATCCAGATGGAGAACAAGGACCTCATCTCCAAAGAGGTGCGGCGCTACCTGCGCGACCTCGCCGACCACCACTCAGAGGCCGCGGACCACATCGCCAGCTACGACGACATGCTCAACTCGCTGATCCAGGCGGCGCTGGCGCGGGTCGGGATGCAGCAGAACAACGACATGCGCAAGATGGCGGCCTGGGCCGGCATCCTGGCGGTGCCCACCATGGTCGCCGCCATCTACGGCATGAACTTCCATTTCATGCCCGAATTGAATTGGACGTGGGGATACCCGGGAGTCATGGCCGCGATGACGTTGACCTGCCTGGTGCTGTACTTCCAGTTCCGGCGCAACAACTGGCTCTAACCATCAATCAGGTTGTGCGGCAGGGCGATTCGGATTCAGCACGTCGACGCCGTCGTTCTGCCACGCCTGTCGCATGGCTTCGGGGCCCTTCAACCGCACCCAGGCCGCTTCGGTCGCGGTGATGGGGGTCGCCGCGAGGAACCGCACCGGGTCGCGGGGCGGTTCCAGCGGCAGGTCATCGATGCCGCTGGGACCCAACAACACCGCGGTGAACGGCACTCGCCCGCCGGGCCGCGCCCACAGCGGCGAGCCGAGATCGACCAACGCGTCGGCGGTCAGCACCAACCCCTCGACGGCCGGCGTCGCGGCCAACACCGCAAGGCTGCGCGCAATCCCGCTGACCTGCCCCGGGTTTCGCAGGCTCAACACGACTTCGGCGCGCGGGCCCCGCGTCTGGTCATCGATCATCTGGGTCGGGTCGGCCATCGGATAGCGAGAACATCCCAGCGACACGTAGTGCACCAGCCCGTCGCTCGCACGGAAGCGCAGTACCTCGATGGGCTCGGTGCCCAGGAAGGTCACGCTCGCCGAATCGGGCTCCGCGCCGGCGAAGTGGCGGCGCAGGTGGGCACGCACCTGGTCCAGGATCCGGCTCACTGCTCCCCAGACGCCGCGATGGTCAGGTTCGCCCCGGTGCCTGCGTCGAAAACGGCGAGCTTCGCGGTATCGAACGCCAGCTCGAGAGACTGTCCCATTGCCGCTTTGGACTCCGCGGGAACCCTTGCGACGAATTGGTTTTCGTGAGCGTGCGCCGCGGCCGCCAGCTCGTCGAGCTGAGCCGAGTGCGCCGCCCACCCCGCGGTGGAGAAGTAGACGAACTTGTCGGCACCCAGCGACTCAACCAAGTCCACCTTCACCTCGAAGCTGAGCGCCCTGATGCGCTGGTACCCATCGATCAAAGCCGCGTCGTGCAGATGCTCGGGCCGCACCCCGACGAGCTCTACGAACATCCGGCCAACCTGTTCGTCGCGGGGTTCATCGGCTCGCCGGCCATGAACTTCTTCCCGGCCACGTTGACGCCGACCGGGCTGACGCTGCCGTTCGGGGAAGTGGTGGTGACACCGGAAGTCCAACAGGTGATCGCGCGACACCCCGCGCCGGAGAGCGTCATCGTCGGGGTGCGGCCCGAGCATCTGCACGACGCGGCTTTGATCGATGGGTACCAGCGCATCAGGGCGCTCAGCTTC
>NZ_LZKH01000020.1:0-24519 GCF_001672745.1 Mycobacterium sp. E1386 | reverse complement strand
GCCCGGCGACGGCGCCTTCGGGGCGGGCGTGGGCTGGGGCGCCTGGGCCGGCATCGAGTTCAGCACCGGACGGATATAGAGGCGGGCGGTCTGGCCCAGGTTGCGCGCCTCGTTGCCGTCGTTGCCGGGAACGGTGATGACCAGGTTGTCGCCGTCGACCACCACTTCGGAACCGGACACGCCAAGCCCGTTGACCCGCGCGCTGATGATCTGCTGTGCCTGGGCCAGCGCATCGCGGCTCGGGCGCGACCCGTCCGGGGTGCGCGCGGTCAACGTGACGCGGGTACCGCCCTGCAGGTCGATGCCGAGCTTGGGGGCGGCCCGCTTGTCCCCGGTCAGGAACACCAGCAGGTAGACGCCGACGAGCAGCAACAAGAAAACCGACAGGTAGCGGGCAGGGTGCACCGGCGCCGAAGACGATGCCACGTTCCTTCTATCTCCTCGAGTAGCGGTTCTTACCCCGGACAGAGCCCGGAACAGAGCCTAGTGCCGCGCACGCGCCCGTTGCGAAAGCGGTCCGCCGCGGCGGGGGCATCTGCCGTCAGGAATCCTTGGTGACCCGGCCCTCGTCGGATTCTGCCAAGTCGTCGGAGCCGTCACCGTCGATCAGGTCTTGATCGTCTTCGGGCAGGATCCGGTCGCGGATGGCGAGCTTCATCCACGTGGTCACCACGCCGGGGGCGATCTCGAGATCGATGGTGTCCTCCGTGATCGCGACGACCGTCGCCTCCAGACCGGACGTCGTGTGCACGCGGTCCCCCGGCTGCAATGACTCGTGCAGGTCGATGGTCGCCTGCATCGCGCGCTTCTGGCGCCGCGACGCGAAGTACATGAACCCCCCCATGATGAGCAGGAAGGGCAGGAACAGGATCAAACTCTCCATGAACGGGCCTGTCTTTTCGTAGTGGCATTCGGAGCATTAGTGCCGGGACGGCCCGCGGGCCGCGCACCTCATACCGGCCAGTGTGCCAGTGCCGCAGGTCGCTCCCGACCGCCGCCGTGCGCGGGAGGCCCGTCGGGGCCGGGCCGGATAGGCTTGAGTGGCGACGTGACGGGCGCGCCGCGGTGAGGAGAAAATCGTGGCCGGCCTCGAGCAGACCCGCCAGCTGGTCACCGAAATCCCCGGTCCCGCTTCGCTGGAACTGACCAAACGGCGCGCCGCGGCGGTATCGCACGGGGTGAACGTTTCGTTGCCGGTGTTCGTGGCGCGCGCCTCCGGCGGCATCATCGAGGACGTCGACGGCAACCGGCTCATCGACCTGGCTTCGGGCATCGCCGTGACCACCATCGGCAATTCCGCACCCCGGGTGGTGGAGGCCGTGCGCGCGCAGGTCGCCGAGTTCACCCACACCTGCTTCATGGTCACGCCGTACGAGCAGTACATCGCCGTCGCCGAGGAGCTGAACCGGATCACGCCGGGCTCGGGCGAGAAGCGCTCGGTGTTGTTCAATTCCGGCGCCGAGGCGGTCGAGAATGCAGTGAAGATCGCGCGCGCGTACACCCGCAAGCCCGCCGTCGTGGCGTTCAACCACGCCTATCACGGCCGCACCAACCTGGCGATGGCGCTGACCGCCAAGTCCAAGCCCTACAAGAGCGGCTTCGGCCCGTTCGCGCCGGAGGTCTACCGGGCCCCGGTGTCCTACCCCTACCGGGACGGCCTGCTCGACAAGGAGCTGGCCACCGACGGCGAGAAGGCCGCCGCACGGGCGATCGACGTGATCGAGAGCCAGGTCGGCGCCGACAGCCTCGCCGCCGTCATCATCGAACCGATCGCCGGCGAGGGCGGGTTCATCGTGCCGGCCGAGGGATTCCTGCCCGCCCTGCTCGACTGGTGCCGCAGGAACGACGTGGTGTTCATCGCCGACGAGGTGCAGACCGGCTTCGCGCGCACCGGCGCGATGTTCGCGTGCGAACACGAAGGGCCGAACGGTCTGGAACCCGACCTGATCTGCACCGCCAAGGGCATCGCCGACGGGCTGCCGCTCTCGGCGGTCACCGGCCGCGGACCGATCATGGACGCATCGCACGTCGGCGGTTTGGGCGGCACCTTCGGCGGTAACCCAATTGCCTGTGCGGCCGCACTGGCCACCATCACCACGATCGAAAGCGACGGACTAATCGATCGCGCTCGACAATTGGAACGGCTGATCACCGAACCGTTGTTGCGTCTGCAGGCCAGCGATGACCGGATCGGCGACGTGCGTGGCCGCGGCGCCATGATCGCCATCGAGTTGGTGAAGTCAGGGACCTCGGAACCCGACGCGGAGCTGACTCGGAAATTGTCCACCGCGTCCCACGCCGCCGGGGTGGTCGTGCTGACCTGCGGCATGTTCGGCAACGTCATCCGGCTGCTACCGCCGCTGCCGATCAGCGACGAGCTGCTCGCCGAGGGGCTCGACATCCTCGGCGGGCTGCTGGGCGACCTCTAAGACCTGGGGACTCGTCGAGCCCGCGTGGGCAATCTCACAACCCCCGCCGCGGCGCGGCCGTGGTGGAATACCGTTACTTTAGCTAACGTTCTAAACGTCAGCGCATCGGCGCGAAACGACTCACTATCTTTCATTGCAAGGGAATTTGTTTATGTCGACCATCAATCACGACGAGCGGCTCGAGCGCCGCATCGAGGAACTGACCGCAAGCGACCCCCAGTTCGCCGCCGCGCGCCCCGACCCGGCGGTCGAAGCGGCGCTCGAGAAGCCCGGACTGCGACTTCCAGAAGTCATCCGGACCGCACTCGAGGGGTATGCGGATCGGCCGGCCCTCGCGCACCGCGTGGTGGAGTACGTGGAGGACGCGGCGACCGGGCGCACCAGGCTGGAGCTGCTCCCCCGCTACGAGACCATCACGTATCGCCAGCTGGCCGATCGCGTCGAGGCGCTCGGGCGCGCCTGGGCCAACGACGGGGTGCACGTCGGTGACCGGGTCTGTGTGTTGGGCTTCAACAGCGTCGACTACGCCACCATCGACATGGCGCTGGCCATCATCAGCGCGGTGTCGGTGCCGCTGCAGACCAGCGCCTCGCTCACGTCGCTGCAGCCGATCGTCACCGAGACCGAGCCCACCGTGATCGCGGCCAGCGTGAACCAGCTGCCCGAGGCCGTGGAGTTGATCTTGAGCGGCCACCGGCCCGCCAAGCTGGTGGCGTTCGACTACCACCCCGAGGTCGACGACGAGCGCGAGGCCGTGGAGACCGCGCGCACGCGGCTGGCGGACGCCGGCGTGCCGGTCGAGACGCTGGCCGAGGTGCTCGAGCGCGGCAAGGCGCTGCCGGAAACGCCCATCCCCGCCAGCGAGGAATCCGACCCGCTGGCCCTGCTGATCTACACCTCCGGCAGCACCGGCGCACCCAAGGGCGCGATGTACCCGCAGAGCAACGTCGCCAAGATCTGGCGTCGGGGCAGCAGGAACTGGTTCGGCGAAAGCGCCGCGTCGATCACCCTGAACTTCATGCCGATGAGCCACGTCATGGGCCGCGGCATCCTGTACGGCACGCTGGGCAACGGCGGCACCGCGTACTTCGCCGCCAAGAGCGATCTCTCCACGCTGCTGGAGGACCTCGAGCTGGTGCGGCCGACCGAGCTGAACTTCGTGCCGCGCATCTGGGAGACCCTGTTTGGCGAATTCCAGCGCCAGGTTGACCGGCGGCTTTCCGAGGGCGGCGACCGCGAGGCTGTGGCGGCTCAGGCCCTGGCCGAGCAGCGCCAGTACCTGCTGGGTGGGCGGTTCATCTTCGCGATGACGGGCTCGGCCCCGACCTCGCCGGAGTTGCGCACCTGGGTCGAGTCGCTGCTCGAGATGCACCTGATGGACGGCTACGGCTCGACCGAAGCCGGGATGGTGCTGTTCGACGGCGAGATTCAGCGCCCGCCGGTGATCGACTACAAGCTCGTCGACGTGCCGGACCTGGGCTACTTCAGCACCGACCGGCCGCACCCGCGCGGCGAGCTGTTGCTGCGCACCGAGAACATGTTCCCCGGCTACTACAAGCGGGCCGAGACCACCGCGAACGTGTTCGACGAAGACGGCTACTACCGGACCGGCGACGTGTTCGCCGAGATCGCGCCGGACAAGCTGGTGTACGTCGACCGCCGCAACAACGTGTTGAAGCTGGCGCAGGGCGAGTTCGTGACCCTGGCCAAGCTGGAGGCCGAGTTCGGCAACAGCCCGCTGGTGCGCCAGATCTACGTCTACGGCAACAGCGCCCAGCCCTACCTGCTGGCTGTCGTGGTGCCCACCGAAGAAGCGCTGGCCTCGGGGGACCTCGAGACGCTCAAGGGAAAGATCGCCGACTCACTGCAGACCGTCGCACGTCAGGCGGGCCTGCAGTCCTACGAGGTGCCGCGCGACTTCATCATCGAGACCACCCCGTTCAGCCTGGAGAACGGTCTGCTGACCGGGATCCGCAAGCTGGCGTGGCCGAAGCTGAAGCAGCATTACGGCGAGCGCCTCGAGCAGCTCTACGCCGAGCTGGCCCAGGGGCAGGCCAACGAGCTTGCCGAATTGCGCCGCAACGGCGCGAACGCGCCGGTGCTGCAGACGGTGAGCCGGGCCGCCGCGGCCATGCTCGGCACGGCGAGCACCGAGCTGACCCCGGACGCGCACTTCACCGACCTGGGCGGAGACTCGTTGTCGGCGTTGACGTTTGGGAACCTGCTGCGCGAGATCTTCGACATCGACGTCCCGGTGGGCGTCATCGTCAGCCCGGCCAGCGACCTGCAGGCCATCGCCAGCTACATCGAGGGCGAGCGCCAGGGCACCAAGCGGCCGACCTTCGCCGCGGTCCACGGACGCGATGCCGGCACGGTGCACGCAGGCGACCTGACCCTCGACAAGTTCCTCGAGGCGGAGACCCTGACCGCGGCACCGAGCCTGCCCCGGCCGACCACCGAGGTGCGAACGGTGTTGCTGACCGGCGCGACCGGCTTCCTGGGCCGCTACCTGGCGCTGGAGTGGCTCGAGCGCATGGACATGGTGGACGGCAAGGTGATCGCGCTGGTGCGGGCCAAGTCCGACGACGAGGCGCGCGCCCGGCTGGACAAGACGTTCGGCGTGGGCTCACCGCACGGCGACCCGAAGTTGGTGGCGCACTATCAGCAATTGGCCGCCGACCACCTCGAAGTCATCGCCGGCGACAAGGGCGAGGCCAACCTCGGCCTGGACCAGCCGACCTGGCAGCGGCTGGCCGACACCGTCGATCTGATCGTCGATCCGGCCGCTCTGGTGAACCACGTCCTGCCGTATAGCGAGCTGTTCGGCCCCAACGCGCTGGGTACCGCCGAACTGATCCGGATCGCGCTGACCACCAAGCTGAAGCCGTACGCCTACGTCTCGACGATCGGCGTCGGTGACCAGATCAAGCCGGGCCAGTTCGTCGAAGACGCCGACGTCCGGCAGATCAGCGCTACCCGCGAGATCAACGACAACTACGCCAACGGCTACGGCAACAGCAAGTGGGCCGGCGAGGTGCTGCTGCGGGAGGCGCACGACCTGTGCGGCCTGCCCGTCACGGTCTTCCGGTGCGACATGATCCTGGCCGACACCACCTACGCCGGGCAGCTCAACCTGCCCGACATGTTCACCCGGCTGATGCTGAGCCTGGTGGCGACCGGTGTCGCACCCGGTTCGTTCTACGAGCTGGACGCCGAGGGCAACCGTCAGCGTTCGCACTACGACGGCCTGCCGGTCGAATTCATCGCCGCGGCGATCTCCACGCTGGGGACGCAGGTGCTGGACACCGGGGACGGCTTCCAGACGTACCACGTGATGAACCCGTACGACGACGGCATCGGGCTCGACGAGTACGTCGACTGGCTGATCGACGCCGGCTTTGGGATCCAGCGGATCGCCGACTACGGCGAATGGCTGCGCCGGTTCGAGCAGACGATGCGGGGCCTGCCCGAGCGGCAACGCCAGTACTCGCTGCTGCCGCTGCTGCACAACTACCAGCAGCCTTCAGAGCCGATCAACGGATCGATGGCACCGACCGATCGCTTCCGCGCCGCGGTGCAGGAGGCGAAAATCGGCCCCGACAAAGACATTCCGCATGTCTCGGCGCCGATCATCGTCAAGTACATCACCGACCTGCAGTTGCTCGGCCTGCTGTAAGCGCAAAACAGCGATCGCCCAGTCCGCGACGGACTGGGCGATCGCCGTTCTCGCTGAAGAGCGGTTACTGCTGTGGGTGTGGCCAGCGCAGGTACGCGGCGTTGGCACCCGACGCCGGGCGTTGGCGACGCCACCCCCGCTTCGGCTCCGGGTCGGCGGCCGAACGCGGCTTGGTCAACGCGCCCGAGGACACCTCGGCGGGCTCGTATGCCGCTTCGCGGTAGGGCTCGACGCCCGGCGCCGACACGGCCGCCGCCGGCGGCACGGGCTGCACGTCACGCGCCAGCCGCACGGCCGTGCGCGCCAGCACCACACCGCCGACGAAGACGATCAACGCGCCCAGTCCGGAGAAATAGCTGACCTCGAGCACCGCACGCTTGCGATCGGTGGCGGCGACCGGGTCGCCGGCGGAGCCGATTCCCAGCAGCGGCGCGAGCTGACCACCGACGACGAACCAGGCGCCGGCCAGCACCGCCAGCCAACCGCCCAACATGGCCGCCACCCGGTTTCCGGCGACGATCAACAACAGACCGCCCAGCACGGTCGCGGCTCCCGGCAGGACCTCGAGCCACCCACGAGCCGTACTCCACGCCCACTCCCGGTCGGGTGTGTAGGCGAAATTGAAGCGCGGTCCGACAAACGGTATTAACGCCCCCCAAGCTCCCAAGATGACCAGGAGCAATCCGCTGACCGCGCCACGCGAACGCGGCATGCTCAGCCCGCGGGTTTGGCCGTCTTCTGCGTATTTCATGACATCCCCTCGTTAAATACCGGGCCTATTTCCGGCCGGAGATGGGTACCCGGCGTTTTCCAGTCGTAACCCATCGGGCGCGCGCAAACCACCCCGCCCCCGTGGCCATTGGGGCTGGTGAGGCTGCTGTTACTGGTGAAGTCCGAGCAGCAGCAGCACGATCGCGATCACCGGAAAGGCGCCCTGCGTCACCGCGGCCCGCGCCTTCTCCGGCGCGGACAGGAGCAGCACCACCGCGGCCGCCGCCATCGAACCGACGCCGGCGAAAATCAGCGCCGCACCAACGGCGTTGTGCCGCAACACGATTGCGGCAATGCCCGCGCCGCTGACCACCGCAAGGAACAAGTTGTAGAAGCCTTGGTTGAAGGCCAGCAGCTTGGTGGTCTCGGCCTCCTCGGCCGTCGTGCCGAACGTGGCACGGGTTCGCGGCGAAGTCCAGGTCAACGATTCCATCACGAAGATGTACACGTGCAGTAACGCCGCCAATGCGGCGAACACCAACCCGGCGGCGATCATCGCTCCTCCTCGCTCGTCGAGGCCTGCGTGTCCCGGCAGACTTTACCGACCCGCGGCCGGCGGGACTGCCCTGACACGAAAGGGCGCCGGTAGCCAACGGCTACCGGCGCCTCCCGAGTTACCGGTTACCGCTTACACCCCGGCGTGGTGGTGGCGGTGGAAAAGACCGCCACCGGCGCGCCGACCGAACAGGCCCCGCCCGCGCGGCTCGGGCTCGGCTGTCAGTGCATCCGCCCGCGCCCGCGTCGGGCCGCGAGTCTCGTCGTACATGGCGGGCTCACCCGCAGGCACGGCGTCCGCCGCCACTGGCGCCGGTTCCCTCACCACGACATCGCGCGCGTGCCGAACGGCCACGCGCGCGACCGCCGCCCCGCCCAGGAACACGATCAGGGCGCCCAGACCGGTGAAGTAGGTGATCTCCAACAGGGCTCGTTTCAGGTCCGTCGACGCCACCGGTTGACCGAGGTCCCCGATGCCCAGGGTCGACGCGAACGCGCGGCCCACCACGAACCAGGCGCCGCCGGCGACCGCCAGCCAGCCGCCGAACACGGCGCTGGCCCGGTTGCCGGACAACAGCACGAGCAGGCCACCCACCGCCGTGGCGGCCCCGGGGAGTACCTCGAGCCAGCCCTTGGTCGTCGTCCACGTCCAGGCCGGGTCGGACATGTACGCCCAATCGATGTTGGGCCCGAAGAACGGCACCAATGCGCCCCAGGCGCCCAACAAGATCAGGAGCAGGCCGGTCAGCGCGCCGCGGGTGCGCGGCATGTAGAGCGCGCGAGGGCGTTCATAGTCGTAGCGCGTGTTCCTCATCAGAATCTCCTTCAACAGGTATTGCTGTTGTGAGCCTGGTTACCCGACGGCGCCCGCGCATAACCTGCCGCGGGCCGCGCATCCCGTTTGCTGCGGCCCTGCGCCGAGGTACCGGCGACGCCGGTGGCGGCGCTCTGAGCAGGCCCGATCCGGGCAGCCGCCCGTACGCGCGCCGGCCAGCCGCAAAGGTCACGATTTGGCTGCAATTCGCCAGGCCGTCGGCGACGGCGGCGAACTAGTCGAACAGCCCGGGTTGGCCCAACCCGGCCGCCCCCGCCGGCGGGCTCATGCCCAGGTGGGTCCACGCCTGAGCGGTGGCCACCCGCCCCCGGGGGGTGCGGGCCACCATCCCGGCGCGCACCAGGAACGGCTCGCACACCTCCTCGACGGTGGCGGCCTCCTCGCCGACGGCCACCGCCAGCGTCGACACCCCGACCGGCCCGCCGCCGAAACTGCGGGTCAGCGCCGACAGCACCGCCCGGTCCAACCGGTCCAAGCCGAGTTCGTCGACGTCGTAGACCGCCAGCGCGGACTTCGCGACGTCGCGGGTGATCACCCCGTCGGCGCGCACCTCGGCGAAGTCCCGGACCCGGCGCAGCAGCCGGTTCGCGATGCGCGGCGTGCCGCGCGAGCGCCGGGCGATCTCCTCGGCCGCCTCGGCGCCCAGCTCGATACCCAGAATCCCGGCGGATCGGGCCAGCACCCGCTCCAGCTCGGCGGGCTCGTAGAAGTCCATGTGTGCGGTGAAGCCGAACCGGTCGCGCAGCGGGCCGGTCAGCGCGCCGGACCGGGTGGTCGCGCCGACCAGGGTGAAGGGCGCGACCTCCAGGGGGATCGACGTCGCGCCGGGACCCTTGCCCACCACCACGTCGACCCGGAAGTCCTCCATGGCCAGGTACAGCATCTCCTCCGCGGGGCGCGCTATTCGGTGGATCTCGTCGATGAACAGCACGTCGTGCTCGACCAGGTTGGACAGCATGGCGGCCAAGTCGCCTGCGCGTTCCAGCGCGGGGCCCGACGTCACCCGCAACGACGTCCCGAGTTCGGCCGCGATGATCATGGCCAGCGACGTCTTGCCGAGCCCGGGCGGACCCGACAGCAGGATGTGATCCGGTGTCCCACCGCGGTTCTTGGCTCCCTCGATCACCAGCTGGAGCTGTTCGCGCACCCGCGGCTGGCCGATGAACTCTTGCAGCGAACGCGGCCGCAGGCTGACGTCGATGTCCCCCTCCCCGACGGCCAGCGCCGGGGACAGCTCGCGGTCGTCGTAGTCGCTCATCGGGACTTGCCCAGCAGCGACAGCGCGGCGCGCAGGGCGCCCGACGTCGTCGCGTCCTGCTCGGTGGCCAGCACCTTGTCGGTGGCCTCTTCGGCCTGCTTGACGGCGAAGCCGAGACCGACCAGGGCCTCGACCACCGGGCCCCGGACCGCGTGCCCGTTTACCGCGGATGCGCCACCCGGAGCGCCCGCCGCGACGGCACCGACCTTGTCCCGCAGCTCGAGCACCATCCGCTCGGCGCCGCGTTTACCGATCCCGGGCACCCGGGTCAGCGCGGTGACGTCGCTGTCGTGCAGCACCTGCCGCAGCGCCGCGGCGTCGTGCACCGCCAGCGTCGCCATGGCCAGCCGTGGTCCCACGCCCGACACCGTCAGCAGCGTGAGGAACAGGTCGCGGGTCTCGGAGTCCCCGAACCCGTAGAGGGTCATTGAATCCTCGCGCACCACCATCGCGGTGATCAGCCGGGCCTCGGTCCCGGTGCGCAGGGTCGCCAACGTCGACGGTGTCGCGTTCACCCGGTAGCCAACCCCGGCGGCCTCGATCACCGCATGGTCGAGCGCCACCTCGAGCACCTCGCCGCGCACCGACGCGATCATCGCGCGGCCTTCAGCTTCGCCAGATAGTTGTGCCGCTGCTGCTCGGCCAGCGCCTCGGCCGCGGCCATCCGGGCCATCATCGGCGCCCGCCAGCAGTGACAGATCGCCAGCGCCAGCGCGTCGGCGGCGTCGGCCGGCGTCGGCTTGGCTTGCAGCGCAAGGATTTTGGTGACCATCGCGGTGACCTGGGCCTTGTCCGCGGCGCCGTTGCCCGTCACCGCGGCCTTCACCTCGCTCGGGGTGTGAAAGTGCACGTCGATGCCCCGTCGGGCGGCCGCGAGCGCGACCACCCCGCCGGCCTGCGCGGTGCCCATCACCGTCGAGACGTTCAGCTGGGAGAACACCCGCTCGATGGCCACGACATCCGGTTGGTGGGTGGCCAGCCAGTGCTCGACGGCATCGCTGATGGCCAACAGCCGATGGGCTAACGGCGCATCAGACGGGGTCCGCACCACGTCGACGTCGAGCGCGACAACGTTTCGCCCGCGCCCGGTTTCGACCACCGACAGTCCGCATCGGGTCAGTCCGGGGTCGACGCCCATCACGCGCATTGCCCGCTCCCACCTGTAGAACAGCTGTTCGATACCCTAGCGGCCGGGGCCGACGGCTCCGCGGAGGACACGCGGCTTCGCCGCCGATTCCCGGCTCGGGACGTTACAGCGCCGAACCCGCAAAAAAGCTGTTAGCTTTACCCCACGTTCGCTCAAGCAATGTGGCAACGGAAGGGTTCGCGTGGGATCACTGCTGGTCATTATCGCGATCGTGCTGTTCATCGCGTCAATCGTGGTGTTGGTCATCGCTTTGCGGCGGCCCAAGCAATCGGCCCCGCCGCGCGGACGCCAGGATCCCCTCTCGTTCAACGCGATGCCCGAGTTCGGGCCCCGGCAACTCGGCCCCGGCGCGATCGTCAGCTACGGCGGCGTCGACTACGTGGTCCGCGGATCGGTGACGTATCGCGAGGGCCCGTTCGTGTGGTGGGAACATCTGCTGGAGGGCGGCGACCAGCCGATCTGGTTCAGCGTCGAAGAGGACGACGGGCGCCTCGAGCTGGCGATGTGGGTCAGCCGCAAGGACGTCCAGCTGCAGCCGGGCGACTCCTACGTCGTCGACGGGGTGACGTTTCACGAGTCCGAACGCGGTCGCGCGTCGTTCACCACCGAGGGCACCACGGGCCTGCCGGCGGGTGGCGAGATGGAGTTCGTCGACTGCGCCAACTCCGACGAGTCCGCGCTGCTTTCGTTCGAGCGCTGGGCGCCGGGCATGCCGTGGGAGGTTTCGACCGGCAAGCCCGTGCTGACGGGCGAGCTCACCGTGTATCCGGCGCCCCCGCCGTCGACCCCCTAGGGCGCGTCGGTGCCCCTTCATCAGCTCGCCGTTGCGCCGTCGGACGTCTCCGGGCAGAAGCTCGGACTCGCGCTCAACGCGCCCGCACCCCTGCCGCTGGCGGACTGCCTTCTGCACCACCCGGGCGGCGGCGCCCTGCGGCTGGGGGTGCTGGGCGCATCGCACGTCGTCACCGTCGAGCACGGCGCGGGCCGGTTCTCCGAAGAGGTCTCCTGCACGGCGCGCGGCCTGGGCGTCGACCTGCCGGAGCGCACCGCCGCGCCCGGGTACTCCCTGCAATCCCGCACCGACTCGTACGACGAGGCGGCCTTCCGCCGCTTGGCGCGTGAGCTTCGTGACCGGTGCGCGCGGGAAAAGGGTTGGCTCGGTGGCACTTTCCCCGGCGACGACGCCGCGCTGACCGCGTTGGCCGCCGAACCCGACGGCGCCGGCTGGCATTGGCAGACCTGGCACCTCTACCCGCGCAGCCCTTTTGGGTCCGGCGGTGACGTGGTCCATACGGTGAGCCGGTGGCACCCATGAGCCGCAATCGCCTGTTCGTGATCGCCGGTGCGCTGGCCGTCGCCGCCGTCGCCTGCCTGGTGCCCGGAATCATCTTGTCGCAGAAGAATATTGCTTCTTACATCGCCAGCCACTATCACGAGTACGCCCACGACGCGAACGGGAAGCGCTACGAATGCAACGGGCCTCCCGACGACGTGGCCGACACGCTTGCCGAGTACCAGTCCCCCGAGGCGCGTGCCGCCAACGGCGACAGTGAGTACCTGCGCTATAGCAACAACATCGTGATCGTCGGCCCCGACGGCAGTCGCCCGTGCAGCATCCGCCTGGAGGGCCTGAACGCCGGATACAGCCACGGCGCCTTCATCTTCCTGGGCCCCGGCTTCACCCCCGGCTCGCCCTCGGGCGGCGCCGGCGGTACGCCCGGCGGCCCCGGCGGAACCAAGTGACGGCTCACCACCACAAAGGAGAAAACCATGTACCTCGCCGTCGAGATCGGCACCGTCGACCTCAATCCCGTCCTGAAGGGCGCGGTCGCAACGATCCTGTACTTCCTGGTCGGCATGGCAGTGCTGCTTGTCGGGTTCTACGCGGTCGACGTGTTGACCCCGGGCAATCTGCGCCGGCTGGTGTTCATCGACCGCCGCCCCAACGCCGTCATCGTCGCGGGCGCGATGTACATCTCCCTGACCGTGGTCATCATCACCGCGATCGCGAACAGCTATAGCCAGCTGGGCCAGGGGCTCGTCGGCGTGGCGGTGTACGGGCTGATGGGCGTGATCCTGCTGGGGGTGGCGCTGCTCACGATGCACCTGCTGATACCCGGCAGTTTCCACGAGCACATCGACGAGCCGGAGTTGCATCCGGGATCGTTCGCCGTGGCGCTGATATTGCTCGCCGTGGGAGGAGTCACGGCCGCCGCGGTGTCATGACATCCGTTGATCTGCCGGTGCCAGAGGTGAGCCGGCCCGTGGAGCCTTCGGCGCGGTGGCGCGCCGTGTTGCTGGCCGCCGTTGCGGCATGTGCGGCGTCCGGCATCGTCTACGAACTCGCGCTGCTCACGCTGGCGGCGAGCCTCAACGGCGGCGGCATCGTCGCCACGTCACTGATCGTCGCGGGCTACATCGCCGCGCTCGGCGTGGGCGCCCTGGTGGTCAAGCCGCTGCTGGCGCACGCGGCCATCGCGTTCGTCGCGGTGGAGGTGCTGCTGAGCATCGTCGGCGGCCTGTCGGCGGCGGCGCTGTACACGGTGTTCGCATTCATCGACGACGAGTCGATGTGGATGCTGGCAGTCGGCACGGCCCTGATCGGTGGGCTGGTCGGCGCCGAGGTGCCGCTGCTGATGACGATGCTGCAGCGCGGCCGCAGCGGCGAGGCGCCCGAAACCGGCCGGACGCTGGCCAACCTCAACGCCGCCGATTACCTCGGCGCGCTGCTGGGCGGGCTGGTGTGGCCGTTCCTGCTCTTGCCGCAGCTGGGCATGATTCGCGGCGCGGCGGCCACCGGCATCGTCAATCTGCTGGCTGCGGCCGTCGTGGCGATCTTCGTACTGCGCCGGGTCGTTTCGGCCCGACAACTGGCGACGGCGCTGTGTGCACTCGCCGCCGCGCTCGCCCTCCTCGTCACGCTGCTGGCCCGTTCGGCCGACATCGAGACCACGAGCAGACAGCGCCTCTACGCGGACCCGATCATCGCCTACCAACACTCCGCCTACCAGGAGATCGTGGTCACCCAGCGCGGTAACGACATGCGCCTCTACCTCGACGGGGGGCTGCAATTCTCCACCCGGGACGAGTACCGCTACACCGAAAGCCTGGTCTACCCCGCGTTCGGGGCGGGCGCGCGATCGGTCCTGGTCCTCGGGGGCGGGGACGGACTGGTGGCCCGCGAGCTACTGCGTCAGCCGGGCGTCACGAGGATCGTGCAGGTGGAGCTCGACCCCGCGGTGATTCAGCTGGCGCGCACCACGATGCGCAGGGCCAACGGCGGCTCGCTGGACAGCCCGCGGGTCAGGGTGGTGATCGACGACGCGATGCGCTGGTTGCGCTCGCCGCACCCGGACGTCGTGCCGCCCGGCGGCTTCGACGCGGTCATCGTCGACCTGCCCGACCCCGACACCCCGGTCCTGGGCCGGCTGTATTCGACCGAGTTCTACGCACTCATCGGACACGCGCTGGCCGAAAACGGCCTGATGGTTGTGCAGGCGGGCAGCCCGTTCTCGACGCAGACCGCGTTCTGGCGCACCGCCTCGTCGATCCGCGCGGCCGGCTACGCGGTGACGCCCTACCACGTGTATGTGCCGACGTTCGGTGACTGGGGTTTCGTGCTGGCGCGCCGCGGGGGCAGTGCGCCCACACCCACCGTGCCGCCCAACGCGCCCCCGCTGCGCTTCCTGAACCAGCACGTTCTCGACGCCGCGACGGTGTTTCCCGACGACACCCGCCCCCGCCCGCTCGAGCCCTCGACGCTGGACAATCCGCGCATCGTCGAGGACATGCGGCACGGCTACGACTAGGGCCGTTTCGAAATTCGACGGCGCTTTTAGCGTCCCGCGGCGCACACTGAGCAGCGAGCGCCGGAGATCTCGCGGTTTCTGGTGTTGGGATCGGTAGCCCACCGATACCGGTGTACTTGCAAGGCGACGCCACCTAGGCGACCCGCCGGACGCAAGCCGAAGGAACGCACATGAATATCGCCAGAAAAGTGTTGCGGGCTGCGGCGGGCCTGGTTCTCTCAGTCGGCCTTGCAATCGCAGGTATCGGACTGGCCCAGGGCATCGCGCATGCCAACAAGGGCCCGTTCACTTGGTGTCCAGGGCAGTCAATGGAGTGGCCGAGCGGGCCGAATTCGTCCCGCGGTGTCGCACAGAACTACGTCTGGGATATGTCTGTGTGCCACACGTGGTACATCGTCGCCGACGGGTGGGGGAACGTTCCGCGGATCGCCCTCAACGGACAGCCGACGCTGCAAAGTTCACACACCTGGGACGGCGACAATCCGCCGCCCGACAATCCCTCGGGTGTGAATTGCGGCCCGGGTTGGTGCCCCGTGCCGCCGCACTACGACCCGGGGTTCCACGGATAAGCCGGTGACGGGCGAGCAAGGAGTCGACATGAGTGTCAACGGAGAGTCTTCCGCGTCGCGCCCGTTCGTGGCGTCCTGCTCGATCTACTCGCCCAATTGGGCCAAACTGACCGGCAAGCGCGCGACGATCTACATCCAGATCGGCTTTTGGGCGATCGTTTTGAGTGTCGTGCTGATGATGGTCGGACGCACCTTTGGCAACTCGCGCGGCTCCCACCGGTCCTTCCCGAACGTTCCCGGCCCGGTGATCGCCTACGGCTGGCTCGCGTTGTTGGCCGTTTTGGGGCTCGCCCTCGGCGCCCTGTTCCTTTGGCGATGGCGCCGCAAGTACCACCTAGACGTCACATCCGAGGGACTCACGATCGACGGCGCTCGGGGCGATTTCTACTCATTCGCTGACGCCGAGCTAGGCCTGTGGGCGAGTACGGGACTGGCGCTTCATCTGCGGCGCGGCCGCCATCAATTCATTCTCGGCGGACGTGACTGCCGGATTGGCCCGACGACACCTCTCAGTGCCCCGCCGGCGCCGCTCGTCGATGCCTGGTTGTCCCAGCCGGAGTTCGTCGCGATGTTGTCCCTGAGCGGCCGCTGGCGCGGCTTGGCTGTGGGCGAACCCGCACCGGGAGATCCGGCTCGCTGTGTGCTGTTTCCGAACCCCTTGTTGATCCAGCAGATGGGGCCGTTTGCGCTGATGAAGAAACAGCGATTGGCGCAATCGCTGTCGCAGCCGCAGCTGTTCGTCGACGTCGATGACGACACGATCCGGGTGATCGACGCGGACAGCAACGCGCTCACCGCCTCGGCCTCGCTTTCGCAGGTGACCGCGACCAGGGCCACCTACCGGCTCGACGATGTTGCCGGCCAGTACTTTTCGACGATGCCCGCTGTGACCCTAGGCATTCCCGGCAGCCAACCACTGACCATCGGATGCCGCGACTTCAGCGGGCTTCAGCAGCGATTCCTATGGAGCGACAACGTGGCCGTGATTCACGACCCTCCGGCTTATGCGGTCTCGGGCGCCGACTGGATGACGCTGACAGGAAGGCTCGACTTGGCCTCGTAATGCGGCCCGCCCCTCAGTCCTCGTCGAGAGCGGCCAGCACCTCATCGGACAGGTCGACGTTGGTCCAGACGTTCTGCACGTCGTCGCTGTCCTCGAGGGCGTCGACGAGCTTGAAGACTTTGCGGGCGCCGTCGACGTCCACCGGGACGCTGACCGACGGCTGGAAGCTGGCCTCGGCGGACTCGTAGTCGATGCCGGCGTCCTGCAACGCCGTCCGCACCGCGACCAGGTCCGTCGGCTCCGAGATGATCTCGAAGCTCTCACCGAGGTCGTTGACGTCCTCGGCACCGGCGTCGAGAACCGCGGTCAGCACGTCGTCTTCGGTCAGCCCGTTCTTCTCCAGCGTGACGACGCCCTTGCGGGTGAAGAGATACGAGACCGAGCCGGGATCGGCCATGGTGCCGCCGTTGCGGGTCACCGCCACCCGGACCTCGCCGGCCGCGCGGTTGCGGTTGTCGGTCAGGCATTCGATCAGCACCGCCACGCCGTTGGGCCCGTAGCCCTCGTACATGATCGTCTGGTAGTCGGCGCCGCCGGCTTCCTCGCCTGCGCCGCGCTTGCGGGCACGCTCGATGTTGTCGTTGGGCACCGAGGTCTTCTTCGCCTTCTGGATGGCGTCGTAGAGCGTCGGGTTGCCCGCTGGGTCCCCACCGCCGGTCCGGGCGGCGACCTCGATGTTCTTGATGAGCCGGGCGAATTCCTTGCCGCGGCGCGCGTCTTTGACGGCCTTTTGGTGCTTGGTGGTGGCCCACTTGGAATGGCCGCTCATGGGTGTCTCTTACCTCTTCTGTCTCCGAAAGTTCGCCAGACGAGTCTACGTGGACGGCTGGCGGAGATTGCCCGGCCGCTCCCCTCACGGCCCGGCCGCCCCAGCAGTCACAAGAACACAGGGATATGCGCCTTCCCGAAATTGATATCGCCCGCGCTATCAATTTCCGGGGTCACATCATCACCCGAAAGCTGGTGCTGATGTGACTGATGGGTCAGGCGGTGCCGTTGACGATGTCCACGAAGAGCTGGTGGACGCGCCGGTCGCCGGTCACCTCGGGATGAAACGCCGTCGCCAGCTTCGCGCCCTGCCGCACCGCGACCGTGTGCCCCGACGCTTCGGCCAGCGCCTGCACGTCGTCGCCGGCCCGCTCCACCCACGGGGCGCGGATGAACACCGCGCGCACCGGGCCGTCCAAACCGGCGAACGGGATGTCACCCTCGAACGAGTCGACCTGCCGCCCAAAAGCGTTGCGCCGCACGGTCATATCGATCGCACGCAGGGGCAGCGCCTCCCGGCCGCCCGCGCCGGCGTCGAGGATCTCACTGGCCAGCAGGATCATCCCGGCGCACGCGCCATAGGCCGGCAGCCCGTCGGCCAGCAGCCCGCGCAGCGGCTCCAACAGGTCGAGGTCGAGCAGCAGGTGGCTCATCGTGGTGGATTCGCCACCGGGAATGACCAGCCCGTCGACCTTCTCCAGCTCCGCCCGGCGCCGCACCGGCATCGACTCGGCCCCGGCTTCGCGCAGCGCCGCCAGGTGCTCGCGGGTGTCGCCCTGCAGCGCCAGCACGCCGATCAGGGGACGGCTCACGACTGAAATCCGCGCGGGAAGCGGGTCAGCCCCTCCTGCATGACCGCCGCCACCATCTCGCCGGACTGGGTGAAGATCTTGCCCTGGCACAACGAGCGACCACCGCTGGCCGACGGCGACGACTGGTCATACAGCAGCCACTCGTCGGCCCGGAACGCCCGCATGAACCACATCGCGTGGTCCAGCGACGCCACCTGCAGATGCTCTCGCACGTCGAGGTGGTTGACCTGCGCCGATCCCAACAAGGTGAGGTCGCTCATGTAGGCCAGCGCGCAGATGTGCAGCACCGGGTCGTCGGGCAGCGGGTCGCGGTGGCGGAACCACACCTGCTGCTGGGAGGCCTTGCCGGGCGACAGCTGCAGGCGCTCGCGCGGCACGATGCAGACGTCCCACTCCTCGAACTGCTTGAAGCCGGCGTCGTCGAACACCTTGATCGAGTCCAGGCCGGGCAGCCCGTCGGGCGGCGGCGCGGCCGGCATGACGTCCTGGTGGTGGATGCCCTCCTGGTCGGTCTGGAAGGACGCCCCCATGCTGAAGATGATCTCGCCGTGCTGGATGGCGTTGACGCGCCGGGTGGCGAAGGAGCCGCCGTCGCGGGTGCGCTCGACGATGAAGACCGTGGGCTCGTTGGCGTCCCCGGGCCGCAGGAAGTAACCGTGCAGCGAGTGCACCTGGTAACGGGGGTCGACCGTGCGCACCGCCGAGACCAGCGACTGCCCGGCCACGTGGCCACCGAACGTGCGCTGGAAATATCCCGACTCGGGGCTGAACACCCGACCGCGGTAGATGTTGACCTCGAGTTGCTCGAGATCGAGGATCTCTTCGATCGCCACGGAGCGTTTTACCAGCCGCGTTCGGCCAGCCGGTGGGGCTGAGCGAGTTGCTCGACGTTGATGCCCACCATCGGCTCGCCGAGGCCGCGCGACACCTTGGCCAGCACATCCGGGTCGTCGTAGAACGTGGTGGCCTTGACGATGGCGGCGGCGCGCTGCGCGGGATCCCCCGACTTGAAGATCCCCGACCCGACGAAGACGCCCTCGGCTCCGAGCTGCATCATCATCGCCGCGTCGGCGGGGGTGGCGATGCCGCCCGCGGTGAACAGGGTGACGGGCAGCTTGCCGGCCCGGGCCACCTCGACGACGAGGTCGTAGGGCGCCCGCAATTCCTTTGCGGCTACATACAATTCGTCTTCCGACATCGAGGTCAGCCGCCGGATCTCGCCACCGATCGCCCGCATGTGCGTGGTCGCGTTGGAGACGTCTCCGGTCCCGGCCTCGCCCTTGGACCGGATCATCGCCGCGCCTTCGCTGATGCGGCGCAGCGCCTCGCCCAGATTGGTCGCCCCGCACACGAACGGCACGGTGAACTTCCACTTGTCGATGTGGTGGGCGTAGTCCGCGGGAGTCAGCACCTCGGACTCGTCGACGTAGTCGACGCCGAGGCTCTGCAGGATCTGCGCCTCGACGAAGTGCCCGATGCGCGCCTTGGCCATCACCGGGATCGTCACCGCGGCGATGATGCCCTCGATCATGTCGGGGTCGCTCATCCGCGAGACGCCGCCCTGGGCGCGGATGTCGGCGGGCACCCGCTCCAGCGCCATCACGGCGACGGCCCCGGCGCCCTCCGCGATGCGGGCCTGCTCCGGGGTGACGACGTCCATGATGACGCCGCCCTTGAGCATCTCGGCCATGCCGCGCTTGACGCGCGCGGTTCCCGTTCGCCCGCTGCCGTTGGGTGAAGCGGCGGTATCCACTGCTGATCTCCTTCAACCGTTGTCGACCCAGTCTAGTGGGGGCCGAAACGAGTTTTCCGACTGTGGGACTCACAAGAGGGGCCGATTGGCCCTAGGCCCAAAAATCGAGCCCTTGCTACACACTTCATGGTTAGTTTGCTCACACCCGTCGATTCGGGCGCGACGAATAGCGTGGCCACCTAGTTGCGGTAACGGCGGCCGCCGACCTGGCTGAGGAGGGGGTCGGATGGTGCCGGATTTTGGGCTGTTACCGCCCGAGATCAATTCCGGTCTGATGTATGCCGGCCCGGGCGCGGGGTCCATGATGTTAGCCGCGGCCGCCTGGGCCGGGTTGGCCGCCGAGTTGGGGTGGGCGGCGTCCTCGTATGCGGCGGTCATCTCGGCACTGACGAGCGGGCCGTGGCTGGGTCCGTCGGCCGTCGCGATGGCTGCCGCGGCCAGCCCGTTCGTCACCTGGTTGGCGGCGACGGCGATGCAGGCCGAGCAGGTGTCGACCCAGGCGACGGCGGCGGCCGCCGCCTACGAGGCGGCGTTCGCGATGACGGTGCCCCCGCCCGTGATCGCCGCTAACCGCGCTCAGCTGATGGCGTTGATCTCGACGAACTTCTTCGGCCAGAACACCCCGGCGATCATGGCCACCGAGGCGCACTACTCCGAGATGTGGGCCCAGGACGCCACCGCGATGACCGCCTACGATGCCAGCACGCTGGCAGTGGGGGCGCAGTTGACGTCGTTCGCCGAACCGCCCGACGGCCTCGGCCCCGCGCCTCAAGCCGCGGCATCGGTGGCGGATCAGGCGCAATCGGCCATGTCGGACGCGCAGCTGATGTCGTCGCTGTTTCAGTCGTTTGGGCTCTCCCCGTCGTCGACTTCGGGGCTGTCGCCGCTGGAGATGCTCTCGATGGGCGGCGAGTTCGCCATGCAACCCATGAGCATGCTCGTCGGTCAGGTCCTGGGCCAGTTCATGGGTGGCGCAAATCCGTTGATGAGCAGCGCCGTCGCCGGCATGCCGTCCATGGGGTCGGCCTTGGCCTCCGCCGGTTCCGCCGTTGGGGCGCAGGCCCCGCCACAGCTGGGCGCTCCCGCGGTGTTGGCCCAGGCGGGCAGGGCGGGTTCCATTGGGGCGCTGTCGGTTCCGCCGGGCTGGGCCACCGAGGTGCAGGCGGCCACGTCGACTGCTCCGGTTGCCGGCGTGCCGACCGCCGGCGTGAGTCAAGCGGCGCCGAGCGTGCCGAGAGTGCCGTTCAAGCCGGCGGTTACCACGTCCGGGCGCGGGATGGCCGGGGTGAATCCGGCGACCGAGGCGCCGCGCTCCGGTGTGCTGGCGCGCCCGGTGGTCGGCTAGTCGGGGGCGATGCGATGTCGTTCGTGATCACGGCCCCGGAGACGCTGGCAGCGGCCGCCGGAGATTTGCAGGGCATCGGTTCGGCGATAGCGGCCGCGGACGGGGCGGCTGCCACCCCGACGACCATGGTGTTCCCCCCGGCCGCGGATGCGGTGTCCGTCCGCACCGCGGCGCTGTTCGCGACGTTCGGCCAGCACTATCAGGAGATCGGCGCGCGGGCGGAGGCGTTTCATCAGCGGTTCGTGCAGTCATTGATCGACAGCAGCGATTCGTATGCCCAGGCGGAGGCCTCCAACGCGGCCGCCACGCAACTGGCGCCGGCCCTGCCCTCGCAGCAGACGGTGAGCGGAAGCTTGGGCCTGGCAAGCCAATTGCAAAGCACGCCGACGACGACGTCGTCGAGCAACATCGCGTTGATCATGGGCGGCACCGGAAACCCGCAACCCACCCCGTCCTACGTGAGTTCCGTCTACGGCACCTACATCGCCCCGCATTACCCCGGCTACACGCCGGTGGGCCTGACCACTCCCGAGGACTTCTGGCCCGTCACCGGGCTCACCAGCGAAACCTTCGGGCAGTCGGTCCGGCAGGGCGTCTCAATACTCAACAGCGCCATTCTGAGCGAGACCGGTGCGGGCAATCACGTTGTCGTATTGGGCTATTCGCAGAGCGCCACGATTGCCACCCTTGAAATGCGCTATCTCGACGCCCTGCCCGCGGCCATCCGGCCGAGTTCGGACCTGCTGTCGTTCGTGCTGCTCTCCGACCCGAACGTTCCCGGCACCGGCATCCTCACGCACTTCATCCCCGGCTTTGGCGCGTTTCACGTCGTGACTCCGGTGGACACCCTCTACCAGACGGCCATCTACACGCTCCAATACGACCCCATCGCGTACTTCCCGCGGAGCATCTTCAACATCGGGGCGGACCTCAACGCCCTCTTGGGTTTTCCCTACCTGCACTCGACATATCCGACGCTCACCGCCGCGCAGCTTGCCACCGCCATCCAGACACACATCGGCGTGACCACCTACTATCTGATTCCCCAGAACCTGCCGCTGCTGGACCCGCTGCGGATGATCCCCATCCTGGGGAATCCGCTCGCCGACCTGCTCCAGCCCTTCCTTCAGCCGTTCATCGACTTCGGTTACGCCACCGGGCTCCCCGGCCCCTTCCAATCCATCTCGTTCGCCACCGCCTCGGGCCTTACTCCGGTTGCGGCGCAAGCAGTTCCGGAATCGCTCGCCGCCGCATTGAGCGCGCCGACCGACTTCGGCGTCCCATTCGACCGGCTATAGCGCGGTCAGCGGATCGATTGCAGCGGTCCCGGCGCCCGGCCGCCGGCCAGCGCGGCCGCGTCGGTGAGCAGTTCGGACAGCTGCATCGGGTACACCGTCTCGCCGGCCGCGGCCAGTCGCACGATCTCGGCGGCATCACACCAGCGGTGGCCGTGGATGTAGCTGCGTTCCAGGTCCGTTCGGTCCGCGACGGATGGCTCGAACCGCTGGGTGCGGTGGACGAAGTAGAACTCTTCGCTGTCGATCAGAGCGCCGTTGAACTCGAACACCTCGTCGCGCCGCCACACCGGGCCGACCATCTCTGCCGGCGCGACTCGTAACCCGGTCTCTTCGGCCAACTCCCGGGCGGCGGCCTCGGCCAGCCGCTCCCCCTTGCGCACCTCGCCGCCCACCGTGATCCACCAGCTCGGCGCGTGCTCCCGGGCGATCGCGGGATCCGAACCGCGCAGCAACAGCACCGCGCCGGTCTCGTCGAGCAGCACCACGCGCGCCGACGTGCGGTGGCTGAGCACCCCGTGGTCGCCGTGTGCCAGCGCATGCGGCCGCTCGACGATCTCGAAATAGCTTGGCAGCGCGGCGGTCCCGCCGAGGCGGAGCGTCCGCACCAGGAATCGCTCGCGCAGCGCCAGGGTGTCTCGCACGGCGTCGTTGTGGAAGCGGCGGGCCAGCACCACCCGGGCCTCGGCGTCGGCCAGCTCGGCGATCAGCCCGGCCGGCAGCGACGCCGGATCGACGATCGCCAGCGCGGCCGAGAGCTCGTTCTCGCACGACTCGCGCGCCTGCCGCGGCGCGGCCTCGGCGGCGTCGGCCAGCGCGGCCAGCCGCCTGCCTTCCGAGGCGCCGCCGTACGCGTCGATGGCGACCGCACGCGCGACCACCGCGCGCCGCGCCAGCGCACCGTCGAGCGCCTGCCACGACAGGTCGTAGCGGACGTGCAGCCGGTCCAGCCGGTTGGCCGTCTGATAGGCCCACGCGCCCAATATCGCGAGGAGCCCCACGAGGATCGCGATGGGGACGATCAGCCACGACATCAGCTCGCCACCTCGACCTTGGCGCCGGACGCGGCGACCGTCTCGTATACCCGCATGATCTGGCTGGCCACCACCGACCAGTCGTAGCGCTGGACCGCGGCCGAACCGGCCGCCACGTAGCGTTCGCGCAGCACATCGTTTTCTAGCACCGAAACCAGGGCGTCCGCGAGCGCTACGCCGTCGCCGACCGGCACCAGGCAGCCGACCTCGCCGTCACACAGCACGCGCCGGAAGGCGTCCAGGTCGCTGGCCACCACCGCGGTGCCGGCGGCCATCGCCTCGACCAGGACGATGCCGAAGCTCTCGCCGCCAAGGTGCGGCGCGCAGTACACGTCGGCGCTGCGCATCGCCGAGGCTTTCCCGGCGTCGTCGACCTGACCCAAGAAGCGGATGTGCTTCACCAATTCGCCCGCCTGGCCGCGCAACTCGTCCTCGTCGCCGCGGCCGACGACGAGCAGCTGCACGTCCGGCAAGCGCTGGACCACCCCGGGCAGGGCGTCGAGCAGCACCGACATGCCCTTGCGGGGCTCGTCGTAACGGCCCAGGAACAGCACCGTCTTGCCCGGCCGCGGGTAGCCCTCCAGTCGCGGTGCCGAGGCGAACGAGTCGACGTCCACCCCGTTGGGGATCTCCACCGCGTCGGTGCCCAGCGCCTCCATCTGCCAGCGCCGGGCCAGGTCGGATACCGCGATCCGGCCGACGATCTTCTCGTGCATCGGGCGCAGGATGCCCTGAAACACCGTCAGCGTCAGCGACTTCGTGGTTGAGGTGTGAAACGTCGCAACGATCGGCCCCGCGGCGATGTTCAGCGCCAGCATCGACAGGCTCGGCGCGTTCGGCTCGTGCAGGTGAAGGACGTCGAAATCGCCTTCGGCAAGCCACTTTTTGACCTTGCGGTGAGTGGCCGGGCCGAACCGCAGCCGGGCCACCGAGCCGTTGTAGGGAATGGGGACGGCCTTGCCGGCGGACACCACGTAGTCCGGCAACGCCGCGTGGGGCGAGGCCGGCGCCAGGACGCTCACCTCGTGGCCGCGCCTGCGCATCACCTCGGCCAGCTGCAGGACGTGCGACTGCACCCCGCCCGGCACGTCGAACGAGTATGGGCAGACCATCCCGATTCGCATCAGGTCTCCCTGAGCCGCGCCTGTTTGGCGTCGGACAGGTCGGCCAGCCACTGGGGTTGCAGCATGTGCCAGTCCTCGGGGTGGGCGGCGATGTTCTCGGCGAACCGGTCGGCCAGCGCCTGGGTGATGGCCTGCACGTCGCCGCTGCTGCAGTCCAGCGGCGGCTGAATCCAGACCCGCGAACCGTCGTCGGCGAACCAGCAGTGCGAGGGCAGCAGCGCCGCCCCGGTCTCGATCGCCAGCTTCGCCGGCCCGGCGGGCATCCGGGTGGTCTGCCTGATGGCCGAACGTGACCTCACCCGCTCCGGCGTGGAGGTCGAGTTCTTCGGTGAACCC
>NZ_LZKH01000019.1:0-28849 GCF_001672745.1 Mycobacterium sp. E1386 | reverse complement strand
CCCCGCCGGAATGTAGTTGTAGAGGCGGTTTTTGATGATCGGGTTGATGTACTGCAGGCACAGCTTCGACGCCCGGTCCAGGCGGGCCCGCCATGCGGCCTCGATGGAACTGCAGATCCACTGTGGGATGTCGGCGAAGTTGTTCAGCGCGATGATGCCGGTCATCGCGCTTTGCGCCGGCTGGTAGATGTTGAGGAAGTTCTGGAACACCGTCGGGGCGATGTGCAGGATCTGTTTGACGTCCATGCGACTGTCGTTCAACGCGGTCGTGACGGAAGCCAACCGGTCGAACGTGACACCCATCGCTTCCCGGTTCTCGGAGAGGAAATCGCGCAGATCGGTGAGCGCCCCGTCGAGACCCTTGACGGCAGTGGCGACTTCGTTGGGTGTGTTGGTGAGCAGCGTCGTCACGCTGGCCAAGTTCTGGTTGAACGAGGCCAGCAGATCACTGCTGGAAGACAGCGCCGACACCAACAGCTGCAGATTGCGCACGGTGCTGAAGATGTCGTCGGCGTGATCGCCGAGCGCCGAGATCGCCGCGGAGAGCTTGATAACGGTGTCGCGGGCGGTGTCTCCCTGCCCGCGCACGTTGTCGGCGGTCGAGTTGATGAATTCACCGACCGAATTCACCCCGCCCGGGGAGGTCGGCTGCAGCGCCTCGGTCAGTTTCTCCAGCTGCTTGCGGAAGTCATCCCATTCGACGGGAACCGCCGTGCGACCGAGCGGTATCGAGGCGCCGGGGCTCAGCTTCGGGCCGCCCGAGTACGCGGGAACGAGTTGAACCGCCCGGGGCGTCACCAGGGACGGCGACAGGATCGCGGCGCGGGCGTCGGCCGGGATGGCGTACTGCTTGTCGACGGAAAACGTCACCTTGGAGCTGTTGGGTTGCGGCTCGATCTTGTCGATAACGCCGACCGAGACGCCGAGGATCCGCACATCGTCCCCGACGAACAGGCCGTTCGCCTCGGTGAAATACGCCGTGTAGGTGTTCTTTTCGACGTCCTTCCACAGCTTCGAGCCGATTAGGAACGAAGCCACGGCGAGGGTGCCGACCAGGCTGATCGCGGTCAGTCGTTGCAGCGTGCGCCGGCTCATCACTGTCCCCCCGTGCCGGCGTTCGCGGGCTCGGGCGGTGGGCCCGGGGCCGGCCCCGGTGAGGGGGGCTGAGACCAAATGGGGTGCGGCGCCTGCTCCGGCGGCACGGGCGGCGTTCCGGTGGGCGGGTCCACCGACTCAGAAGGCAGCTTCTGCTCGGGGTCCAAGAACCGGTTGTACATGCGCGCATCGATCGTCGGCCCGCTGAGCTGCCCTGGTATCAGGTTGGCCACGTAGGCCTTGAAAAACGGTCCAGAGCCTAGGCATTCGCCGAACGACATCGCGTAGCGCTTGAATTTGGGCAGGCTCGCCTGGATGTCCTGCTTGCGGTTGTCGAGGACCTCGAGCACGCCGTTGAGCTTGTCGAGGGCCGGCTTGAGCTGCGTCCTGTTGTCGTTGACCAGCCCCGAAACCTGATGTGACACCGCGGTGAGATTGTTCATCAGCGCGTCGATGGAATCGCGTTCGTCCAGCAGCGCCGCGAGCAGCGCATTGGAGTCCGCCACCAGAGCGGCGATCTGTTGGCTGCGACGGCCCAGCACCGTCGAGACCTTGTTCGCGTTCCCCAGCAGGTTGCGCAGCTGCGTGTCGCGGTTGTTCAGTGTCTCGGAGAACCGGGCCACACCTTGCAACGCGGGCCTGACCTCCGAGGGTGTTTGCCTGAAGGTTTCCGCCAAAGTGGTTAGAGCAGAGGATAACTGCGCGGTGTCCAGCCCGCTGATCTGTGTGGTCAGGTCTCCGAGCGCATCGGGGAGGTCGTACGGCGAGTGGGTCCTGTTCAGGGGAATGGTGCCCGAGAGCTTTCCCTCGCCGCGGGAGGTGAGCTCGAGCATCTTGGCGCCGAGGATGGTTTCGGTCTTGATCGCGGCTTCGGTGCGGTCGCCCAGCGTGATGAATTTGCGGACGGTGAAGCCGACCCGGACCTTGGTCCCCTCCAATTTGATGTCGGTGACCCTGCCGACCCCCATCCCGGAAACTCGCACCGAGTTACCCGTTCGAATGCCGCCGGCCTCGGAGAAGTATGCCGCGTAGTCGTTGGTGTTCTTGATGAATGGGAGCTTCTCGTAGTTGAAGGCCGCAACGGTCACGCAGGCCAACATGAAGACACCCATCGCGCCGATCTTCCATGGGCTTTGCCGGACGCCGGCTTTGATTTTGGACTGGTTCATTGCGGCGTGCACCGTCCGCTCGGCTGCCCGACCAGCTTGATGAAGATCGGGTTGCCGCCCTTTCCGTTGACTTTCATCAGGACCTCGCAGAAGTAAAAGCCGAAGTAATCACCGTTGAGGCCTTGTCTTGCCAGGACCTGGTAGATATCGGGCAGTTGCTTGAGGAGGTTGTCGACGTAGTCACGATCCGAAAGCACTTGCGCTGACATGCGATCCGTCTGGTGCACGACGTCTTTGATCGGCTGGCGGGCCTGGACTAGGAGATCGGCGACCGAACCGGCCGCCGCGTTGATGTAGGCGAGCCCCGTGGAGATGTCGTCTTTGCGCCGCGCCAAGCCATCCACAAACTCCGACAGCTTGTCGAGGCCGTCGGAGAACTCGCGATCGCGGGTGGCAAAGGTGTGCAACACGGTGTTCAGGTTTGTGATCAGCTCGCTGATCAGTTCACTGCGCCCGGCCAGCGTCGAGGTCAGCATCGAGGTCTGGGCCAGCACCGAGGCGAGGGTTCCACCTTGTCCCTGGAAGATTCGGAGCAATTGACCGGACAACGCGTTGACCTGGTCGGGGTCCAGCGCCCGGAACAGCGGCCGGAACCCACCGATCAGCGCATCGATGTCCAA
This sequence comes from Mycobacterium sp. E1386, assembly GCF_001672745.1. Classification (NCBI taxonomy): domain Bacteria; kingdom Bacillati; phylum Actinomycetota; class Actinomycetes; order Mycobacteriales; family Mycobacteriaceae; genus Mycobacterium; species Mycobacterium sp. E1386. The sequence continues at coordinate 25,965 of NZ_LZKH01000019.1, read as the reverse complement.
TGCGGGCGACGTCCGGGCCAACGGAATCGTTGCGCCCGCCGGTAGCCGCTGCGGGGAGCCGGGCCCCTCCTCGAGCGCGAGGTATCGGTCACCGATCAAGTTCTCATAGCGCACAAGGGCTTTGGTGCCCTCGGTGAGGCGCACACCTTTGTCCACCGAGAAGCCGATCACGACGGTGCCGTCGCGCTGCAAGTGCAGGTCTCCGACCTTGCCGACCTCCACCCCCGCGATGCGCACGAAGTTGCCGGACTTCACCCCGGAGATGTTCGTGAAAACGGCCTGGTAGCCGGTGCGGTCCTCGAAGCGAAATTGACCGAACACGGTGATCAGGGTGAACGTGAAGACCGCGCACACCGCCGTGAAAGCGGCGATGCGCACGATGATGGCGGACATCTTTCGTCTTTTCACGGCGGCGGTTGTCCCCCACGGTAGAAGTAGCGCGGCGCTTCCGGCGGGTTCTTCGTGGTCGGGAACCAGTTCGCCCACCACGGATTGCCGACGGCCATGTTGGTGCGGATCTCGTTCGGAGCCGCACCCCACCCGGTGTCGGTAACCAGCGCACGCACCGGGAAGTTGGCACTCGGGTCGGGCAGCGACCCACAGCTGGGCTTGCCCCCGGGGCCGCCGGTGGCGTTCGTCTTCGGAAGGTGTTTCGGGTAGCGGTAGGGGTCGTCACCGAACAACAGCCCGGCGTCCAAGATCACCGAGTAACCGTTGCCGCCCAGTGCGTCTCGACCGCCGTGGTCGACGTACCATTGCGCGCCCTGGAACAGGCAGGTGAACGTCGGCGAGTACTTGTTCAGCAGCGCCGTGGTCGGATCGAGCAGGTTGATGGACCGCACGATGTTGGATTCGTTCCTGCCGATGACGTTGATGCCGGTCTGGCTCAAGCCGACCGCCGACAACAACAGCGTGTCGAGCGACCGCTGGTTCTCGGTCAGCGTGTTGCTGGTCGTAGTCGCCGAGTCGAGGATCGACAAAATGTTCTGGGCCGCATCGGAATAGACCGCCGTCGTCTTGCCGAACAGCCTCCAGTCCTTGTCGATGGTGTCCATCCGAGGATTGACGGTCAGCAGCACGTCGTTGGCACCGGTGATGGCCTGGCCGATCCGTTCCCCCTTTCCGCGCAACGCTTCGGAGAAGGCGGACAAGATCGCGTTGAGCTTCGCCGGGTCGATCGCATGGACCACCGATTGCAGGTTTTCGAAAACGGTGTTGACCTCGACCGTGACGTTTCTGGAACGCAGCACCGCGCCGGGCTTGAGCGGGGTCGCGCTGGGGTGTTCGGGCACGATCAGGTCGACGTACTTCGACCCGAATGCCGTCGTCGATTTGATCTCGGCCTCAAGGTTGCTCGGCAGGAACTTGAACGGGCGGGGCTGCATCTTGAGCTGCAGCTGAGCCGCTTTCACATCGGTGCCGATCGAACCGACCTGACCGACCTGCACGCCGCGCAGCTTGACCTTTGCCCCCTGCTCCATCACGAGACCGGCCCGGTCCGACACCAGGGTCAGCGGGATCGTTTCCTGGAATTTGCCCGAGAACGCCCCCGCGGTCAGCGCGATGATCGCGCCGATGAGGATGAACAGCGTCGGCGCCCACCAGATCGGGTCGATTCTGCTGTGGCGGACCCGATTTCGTTGCCTCCGACCGCCCGCGCTGTGATTGCTCATGCGGTCATCCGGACAGGTTGAAGTTGCCGGACTGCCCGTAGACGGACAGCGAAATCGCCAGGCAGACAAACGCCGTGACGATCATCGATGACCGCACTGAACGACCGACAGCCTCCCCCACCCCGGCGGGACCCCCGGTCGCGGTGAAACCGTAGTAGGTGTGCACGACCATCACACCCGTCGCCATGGTCAGGGCCGCCAGAAACGACCAGAACAAGTCGGTGGGGCGCAGGAACGTGGAGAAGTAGTGCTCGTACACGCCGCGGGACTGGCCGTAGCTGTAAATAGTGAGGAACTTGGCGGCGATGAAGGACATCAGCACAGCAACGGCGTAGAGCGGGATGACGACGAGCACGCCGGCGATGATGCGTGTCGACGACAGATACGTGATGGCGCGGATACCCATCACTTCCAGCGCGTCGATCTCCTCGTTGATCCGCATGGCCCCCAGTTGCGCCGTCGCGCCGGCACCGATCGTGGCCGCCAATGCCAGACCGGCCGTGCAGGGCGCGATCATCCGAACGTTCAGGAAAGCCGACAGAAAACCCGTCAGCGCCTCGACCCCGACGTTGGAAAGCGTGTCGTAACCCTGCACCGCGACCAGGGCGCCGGTGGTCAGCGTGAGGAAGCCGATGATGCCGACGGTCCCCCCGATCACCGCCAAAGCCCCTGTGCCCATGCCCATCTCGGCGATGAGCCGCAGCAGCTCGTTGGGGTAGCGGCGCACCGCGTCCACGGTGGAGGCCAGCGATTTTCCGTAGAATTCGGTCTGCTCACCCAGCTTGCGGGTGTAATCGGTCAGCCGCGGACCGACGGTAACGAACCAGGACGGTTCCTGCGCCGCGCCGGTCATTTGGCGGTCACCTTCACGCCGAGCGCGGTGAGCACGATGTTGATGAAGAACAGCGCCATGAAGGAGAAGACCACCGTCTCGTTGACGGCGTTGCCGACGCCGGTGGGTCCGCCGCCCACCGAAAGGCCCTTGTAGCAGGCGATCAGGCCCGCGGACAACCCGAACAGGGTCGCCTTGATCAGCGAAGTCACCACTTGGGGAAGCCCGGTGACCAGGGTCATTCCCGCCACGAACGCGCCCGGGGTGACGTGCTGAACGAAGACCACAAAAACGTAGCTCCCCGTCAACCCGGTGACAGCGACCACCGAGTACAGCAGGACGGCAACGAAGGTGGCGGCGATGATGCGCGGCACCACAAGGGCCTGAATCGGATCGACGCCGATCACCTTCATGGCGTCGATTTCTTCGCGAATCGTCCGAGCGCCGAGGTCGGCGCACATCGCCGTCGACCCCGCGCCGGAGACGACCATCGCCGTGACGACCGGCCCCACCTGCGTCACCGATGCCAGCCCCGCGCCGGCGCCGGAGAGGTCACCGGCCCCGATCTCGACCAGCAAGATGTTCAGGACGAACACGATGAGGACCGTGTACGGGATGGACAACATGATCGTCGGGAAGATGGAAACCCGGGCGACGAACCAGATCTGCTCGAGCAACTCCCGCCATGCCCACGGGCCCCGCACCGCTGCGACCAGCGCCTGGGCGCTGAGCACGAAGAAATCGCCCAGCGCGTTCATGGGCTTCGCAATGGCGGTGCCGTTCATAGGGCGCGCTCGGCCCGACCGGCGTCCATATGGATCAACCCTTTTTCCATTCTCTTAACGCAATTAATCCGCTCGTAATTAACCAGCTTGAAAGCACCGGATATCGCGGCACGCCGACCGCGATGTCAGTTTGCCTGCGTAGACCACGCAAGGAATTTACGGGCAAGATTGTGACCGCGTCAGGGTTGCAATCAACACGAAGAAATTTATCCAGCGGCGAGAAGGACTCGGCCGAGGGTTCATGCCGTCTGCGGCATCCGGCACGCGAGTATTCGAATAAAAGCCCAGGATGAGACGATGATCTTTCCGTCGCACCGCGACCGAATTCAGCCCAGTGGGCGCCCCGGCGGTGGTGCTCGAAGACGGCCGGACCAACATGCGGCGAACGTCACAGACGCTGCGGAGCGCCTCGGCCGTGGGAATGCGGAATGGCGACTCGTCGCTTGCCGAGTTTTCCGTTGCCAACAACCAAGTTGAGCGCTCACGGCCACCGTCCGTTTGGCTATCGCCGTCAAACGAATACGGTTCGGACTTTCGCTTTTCAAAGCAAGGTTTAGGTTCAGGCTGAGCCTAAACACCACCTGCACGAGAATTTCCGCCCGGATACGCTTGGCAGGTGACCGATACCCCGTCCTCCTACCTGGTGCTGGCCTCCCAGCGCAGCGGCAGCACACTGCTGGTCGAGTCGCTGCGCGCGACTGGGGTGGCCGGCGAGCCCCAGGAGTTCTTCCAATACCTGCCGGCCACCAGCCAGGCGCCCCAGCCGCGCGAGTGGTTCGCCGGCGTGGAGGACGAGTCGATCTTGCAGCTGCTCGACCCGCTCGATGCCGGGACGCCGGACCTGGCGCCGCCCGAGATCTGGCGCGACTACATCCGCACGGTCGGCAGGACGCCGAACGGGATATGGGGCGGCAAGCTGATGTGGAACCAGACGCCGCTCTTGTTGAACCGCGCGAAGAACCTGCCGAATCGCAGCGGCGACGGCCTGTTGGCCGCGATCACCGATGTGGTGGGTGAGGAGCCGCTGTTCATCTATGTGCATCGGCCCGACGTGATTTCGCAGGCGGTGTCGTTCTGGCGGGCGGTGCAGACGCGGGTGTGGCGAGGGCGGCCCGACCCGGCTCGCGATGCACGCGCTACCTATCACGCCGGCGCGATCGCGCACGTCGTCACCATGCTGCGCGCGCAGAACGAGGGCTGGCGGAATTGGTTCGCCGACGAGGGCGTCGAGCCGATGGAGATTCCGTATCCGGTGTTGTGGCGCAACCTGACTCAGGTGGTGGCCTCAATCCTGGAGGGGCTGGGGCTCGACCCGGGCCTGGCGCCCGAGCCGGTCCTGGAACGTCAGGCCGACCAGCGCTCCGATGAGTGGGTGGACCGGTACCGCGCGGACGCCGAGAAGCTCGGCCTGCCAACCTGACCGGAGCGCAAACCGCGCACGCCACCTAAATTCAGGGCGATCCAATCACTTGGTCGCCGCGGTCCAAGACGCCACTATTCGCACAGAATGTGGCGTCCAGGGCCACCGTGAACGAGGAGCAAGCATCGTGGGTGAACGCGCGCCGAGTGACGGGCGCGAGCAAGACGCGTCGCAACGGCCGGCCCGGCCCGCGCGGCTCGGCTCGATATCGGTGGACTGGTGGGCTACCGCGGTGGCCGGTGTGATCGTCGCGCTCGCGGTGGCCAACGTGCTCCCGAAGATCCCATGGTGACCGCGTGAGCACGGTTCGCGTCGAACCCGACGAAACGTCCGCCGAGGCCCCGTTCACCAGCACCCGTCCCCTCGACTACGTGCCGGGCATCCTGCTCCTGATCGGAGTCGGGGTGCTGGGCAAGTACGCCCAGGTCTGGTGGAACGCGGTGGCCAAGCACCAGCACTGGACGGTGCCCGACATCGAATACGTGTTGTGGGCCATCGTGATTGGGCTGCTCATCACCAACACCGTCGGCCTGCACCTGATCTTCCGGGCCGGCGTGCAGACTTACGAATTCTGGCTCAAGGTCGGCATCGTGGCGTTGGGTTCGCGATTCGTCCTCGGCGAGATCGCCAAACTCGGCGGCCTCAGCCTGGTGCAGATTCTGGTGGACATGACGATCGCCGGAACGATCATCATCGTCGCGGCGCGCGCGTTCGGGTTGTCCGGCAAGCTCGGCTCGCTGTTGGCGATCGGCACGTCCATCTGCGGGGTGTCGGCCATTGTGGCCGCGAAGGGCGCGATCCGGGCCCGCAATGCCGACGTCAGCTACGCGATCGCGGCGATCCTGGCCTTGGGCGCGGTGTCGTTGTTCGTGCTGCCGCCGCTGGGGCACGCGATCGGGCTGACCGACAACGAATTCGGGTTGTGGGCCGGACTATCGGTGGACAACACGGCCGAGACCACGGCCACCGGTTATCTGTTTTCCGACCATGCCGGCAAGATCGCGGTGCTGGTCAAATCGACGCGTAACGCGTTGATCGGATTCGTCGTCCTGGGATTCGCGCTCTATTGGGCAGGACGCGGGCAGGCCGACGAGATCGCGCCCGGCGCGAAAGCCAAGGCCGCGTTCATCTGGGCGAAGTTCCCGAAGTTCGTGCTCGGCTTCCTGGTGGTCTCGGCGATCGCGACCGCGGGCTGGTTGACCAAGGGCCAAACCGCCAACCTCGCCAACGTGTCGAAATGGGCATTCCTGCTGACCTTTGCCGGCGTGGGGCTCAACACCGACATCCGCCAGATCGCGCGCACCGGATGGCGGCCGCTGGTCGTCGCGATCATCGGGCTCACCGTCGTCGCCTTGGTCTCACTGGGCATCGTGCTTTTGACCTCACGCGTATTCGGTTGGTACGCGGGCACTTAGCCGCGAACTAGCAGCTCACCCGACGTTGGTGCCGCCCTCGGCGATCCGCCGCACCGCGCGCAGGAAGACGTCGATCTCCTCGAACGTGTTGTAGAACGCGAACGACGGCCGAACGGTGGCCTCCAACCCGAGGCGACGCAGAGCCGGCTGCGCGCAGTGATGTCCGGCGCGCACCGCGATGCCCTCCGCGTTGAGCGCCTTACCCACTTCGAGCGGATCGTGTCCCGCCAGCACGAACGACAGCACGCTGGCTTTCTCGGTCGCCGTGCCCACGAGTCGGACACCGGGGATGTCGGCCAGCCGCGGCGTCGCGTACTCGAGCAGCGCATGCTCGTAGGCCGCGATGCGCTCGATGCCCAACCGCTGTACGTAGCGCAGCGCCTCGGTCAGCCCCACCGCGTCGGCGATGTTGCCGGTGCCGGCCTCGAACTTGGTCGGCGGACCTTGATAAAGCGACCGTTCCAGGGTGACGTCGGCGATCATGTGACCGCCACCCTGCCATGGCGGCGTCTCGGTCAGCGCCTCCTCGGTGCCGTATAGCGCACCGATTCCGGTGGGGCCGTAGATCTTATGCCCGGAGAACACGAAGAAATCGGCGCCGAGTTCGGCGACGTCTACCGGCATGTGCTGAATCGACTGGGCACCGTCGATCAAAACCTTGGCGCCGTAGCGGTGCCCCAGCTCGACGATCTTGTCCGCCGGAACCACCGTGCCCAACGCGTTGGACACCTGGGTGGCCGCGACCAGCTTGGTCCGCGGCCCGAGCAGTTCCTCGAACTCGCTCAGCAGCAGGTTGCCCGCATCGTCGATCGGCGCCACCTTGAGGATCGCTCCCGTTTTCTGGGAAATCAGTTGCCAGGGAACGATGTTGGCGTGATGCTCGAGGTGGGTGATGACGATCTCGTCACCAGGTTGCAGATGCTTGCCGCCCCACGCGTGCGCCACCAGGTTGATGGCCTCGGTGGTACCGCGCACGAACACGATGTTCTCGGAGCTTGGCGCGCCGATGAAATCGGCTACGGTGTCGCGGGCCTCTTCGTAAGCATCGGTGGCCCGGGCCGCCAATTCGTGCGCGGCACGGTGGATGTTGGAGTTCTCATGTGTGTAGAAGTACGACAGCCGGTCGATGACCACCTGCGGCTTCTGGGTTGTCGCCGCATTGTCGAACCAGATCAACGGCTTTCCGTTGACGACCTCCTTCAGGATGGGGAAGTCGGCCCGGATCGCGTTGACGTCGAACACCTCGTGCTCGTCCGGCAATCGCGGCACCGACTCGGTCGCCGTCAGGAAGGGGTAGTTCTGTTCGTCGCCCACCGGCGCGGCCACCGGCGCGTCAGACCAGCCAAGGTTGACGACCGCCGGAGCCTCGGGCAGCCACCACGGCGCCGAGTTGCGCTCGGCCGCCGGAACAGCCGGCGCCGACCCGGCCAGCACGCCGGGAACCGTCGGCACGATGCCCCCAGGTACCCCGAATCCGGCCGGGTGGGCGGCGCCGGGCGGCAGATAGGGACCCGCCGGCGCGGCCGTCGTGTCCGGCGCGCCCCCGCGCGGCGCCACCGGCACCGTCTGCGGCGGGGCTTCGGGCTCGGGTGACGTCGGAGCCGGGAGGTAGATGTCGGTGAAATTCAGCGCAGGAACCGGCGCCGGATAGACATCGGCGGTCCCCGCGGCCGCCTGCCCCGCCGAGGTGGCCGCCGTTGTGTCGGGCACACCGCCCCGCGGCGCGACGGGCACCGTCTGCGGCGGGGCGTCGGGCTCGGGTGATGTCGGAGCCGGAACGTAGATGTCGGTGAACGTCAGCGCGGGAACCGGCGTGGGGTAGACGTCGGCGGTCCCGGCGACCGCCTGCCCCCCGGACGTCACTGCCGTGACGTCGGGCACGCTGCCCCGCGGGGCGACCGGCGCCGATTGGGGCGGGCTGTCCGGGCCCGGGCGGATGCTGGCCGCGTATAGCTGGCTGGCCAGCGCGGCGAGTTCGGCAGCGCTGATCGGCAGGTCGCTTTCGGCGTCTACCGCTCGGTACTCACTTGTACTCATGGAACTCGTCCACGGCGACACCGTCGAGCACGCCGAGCGCGTCGTCGGTCAGCACGGCCAGGGACGTGTAGAGGGTGACGAGGTAGGTCGCGATCGCCGACTGGTTGATGCCGGTGAACCGCACCGACAGCCCCGGCGCCTGTTCGCCGACCAGGCCCGGCTGGAAGAGTCCCACGACGCCCTGCCGCTCCTCACCGGTGCGCACCAGGATGAACTTGGTCTTGCCGTCCTCCACCGGAACCTTGTCCGACGGGATCAGCGGGATGCCGCGCCAGGTGATGAACTGCGCGCCGAACAGGCTCACGACCACCGGCGGCACGCCCCGGTAGGTGGCCTCCCGGCCGAACGCGGCGATGCCCAGCGGGTGGGTCAGGAAGAAACTCGGTGTCTTCCAGACCTTGGTGATCAGCGCGTCCAGGTCGTCGGGCGTCGGGGCGCCGGCCAGGGTCTGGATCGTCTGCTCCGGAGTCGCCTGCGCGAGCAGCCCGTACTCGGGGCTGTTGACCAGCTCGAATTCCTGGCGTTCCTTGATCGTCTCGATGGTCAGCCGCAGCTGCTGGGCGATTTGGTCGTGCGGGCTCGAGTACAGGTCGGAGACCCGCGTGTGGATGTCGACCAGGGTCGAGATGCTGCGCAGCGTGTATTCGCGCGGGCTGGTCTCGTAGTCGACGTAGGTCTCGGGCAGCGGTTCTTCGGTGCCGGCGCCCGCTTCGGCCTTGATCGCGACGCCTTCGGGGTTGACCACCCGGTTCACCCGGTAGAGGCCCGCCTCGACCGGCACCCAGCTGAGCAGGTGCAGCAACCAGCGCGGCGTGATGGTCGAAAGCTGCGGGACGGTCTTGGTCGCATTGGCAAGCTGCCGCGCGGCGAGATCGCCGAGTGCCTGAGACTCGCTTTGAGCCGACGTCATCGTGGTCCTCCATGCTCGATCGAATACTGCAGCTGGTGCGGCAGGTCCATGATCGCCCACCGAGACCGGGTCCGCGCGCCGAGCCTAGGCAAGTTTAGGACCGCGGCACAGCCTTAACTCCCCCGATGAGTAAAAGGGCCGTAAAGCGCCCGCAATCTGACAGTGATCTTCGTCTGCCCCTATAGTGGGGCTATGCAACAGGCCGTTCAGCTGCGCTTCGTTCCTTCGCGCTGCATCGTGGCTGGCTGTTGTTGTCGCTGTTGTTGATTTCCTGACGCTCTCTGACGCCTTCGAAAATTTCGCGCTCTCCCGCGGCGGGTCGAAATCCGTCTCCCGCGCGCGCTGGTAACCAAAGTCTTTCAGGAAGATCAACCACCCATGACAGTGTTGTCCATACCCACCCGCGCCTCAGCGCCGGTGGAGACCCGTCGCCGGGTTCTCGTCCGGCCGGCAACCGAAGTCGCGCGGATGACGCGCTACCGAGGCGGCACCTACTCCCACACCGTGGACACGATCGTGTTCGCCGACGGCAGCTCTGCACGCACCGACCTGATCAGGGTCAATCCCAACCTGCACGCCTACTCCCTGGATTTCTTCGGCGTCGCACCCCATGGGCCCTCGCGCTACGGCCTGGGCAGCTGGTCCGCGCTGCCCCACCTGCACAGCCGCGGCTGCGAAGGCGAAGTGGACTGGGTCCTGCGCAACTCATTCCCGATGCGCTCGACCGCCGAACTGAGCGACCGACTGCGCGCCGCGGGCGACCCGCTGGGACGGGCCCACATCAGCGAGCACGAAGCGATAGCCGCGACGCAGGCCGCAATTTGGCATTTCACCAACGGCTTGGAGCTCGACACTCGGCCGCTCAACGTTCCCGTCAAAATACGCCGAGCCGCCGGACGCGTCATCACGTTCGAATTCGACGGCGAACCGCAATTGGGCGGCTACTCGGTGTGGGTAGCGGCCGACGCCGCCGTCGGCCTAAAGCTGCAGAAGTCGACCGATGGTGTTGCCTGGCAAGACATTTCGCGTTCTCAGCTCACCCTGGATGCTGGCCAGGGCCGCCATCGACGCACGCTCGGCGTGGGCAGCACGCTGTCGGCCAGCAGCCACGGCGGCGGCGGTCGCGGCTATCGCTATTACCGGCTGGTCGCGACGACGGAGGCCGCAAACCCGACGATCGACCATGTTCGCTTCTGGCTGACCGGCGCCCGCCACTACCGCAATGCCGATCGAGTCGTGCACCTCTACAATTATTTGGTAAGCGGCGCCCGCAAAGCGTTACGCGATACCGTGGAACCACAACTAGTCGATACCGAAGCAACCGCCAATTCGGAGCTCATAGGACCGTTTCAAGTGCCAATCCCGTTGACGCTCAACGTCGGTGAAGGACACACACTCGTCGACTCCGACGGTGAGAACATCGACGGCGTGGTACAGGCGGGCACTGACTTTTACGTTCGCCCCGCACCGGGTACGTCCACCACGACTGTTATCGCTACAACGCCGCAAAGCCTCACCGGACGGGTGCTGACCGGGATCGCGCTGGAGGGGGCATCACATCGATTCACACCCATTGCGCTGACCGTACCCACCGACGTGGCCATCGAATTCGAGATCACCTGGCAGGCCGACGGGTCCTGTGCCGACACCGCCTGAGGAAGACAGATGAGCATCGCAGAAAACGTCACCCAACTTGTCGGGAACACGCCGCTGGTCCGGTTGAACCGGGTCACCGAAGGCGCGGTCGCCGACGTCGTCGCCAAGCTGGAGTTCTACAACCCCGGAAACAGTGTCAAGGACCGCATCGGGGTCGCGATGATCGACGCTGCCGAGCAGGCGGGACTGATCAAGCCCGACACGATCATCCTCGAGCCCACAAGCGGGAACACGGGCATCGCCCTGGCGCTGGTGGCTGCGGCGCGCGGCTACCGCTGCGTGTTGACCATGCCGGAGACGATGAGCATGGAGCGGCGGATGCTGCTGCGCGCTTTGGGCGCCGAGATCGTGCTCACACCGGGCTCCGAGGGCATGCCGGGCGCTATCGCGAAGGCGGAGGAACTGGCCAAGAGCGACCAGCGCTACTGGGTGCCCCAGCAATTCGAGAACCCGGCAAACCCCGCGATCCACCGCAAGACCACCGCCGAGGAGGTGTGGCGCGACACCGACGGCAAGGTGGACATCTTCGTGGCCGGCGTGGGCACCGGCGGAACGATCACGGGGGTCGCCGAGGTCATCAAGGAACGCAAGCCGTCGGCGCAATTCGTCGCCGTGGAACCCGCCGCTTCGCCGGTGCTTTCGGGCGGGCAGAAGGGTCCCCACCCGATCCAGGGCCTGGGCGCCGGATTCATTCCGCCCGTGTTGGAATTGGACCTGGTCGACGAGGTCATCACCGTCGGTAACGAGGAGTCGCTGGAATTGGCCCGTCGGCTGGCCCGAGAGGAGGGCCTGCTGGTCGGCATCTCGTCGGGCGCGGCGGTTGTCGCCGCCCTGCAGGTGGCCCACCGGCCGGAGAACGCCGGCAAGCTTGTCGTGGTTGTTCTGCCCGATTTCGGCGAGCGGTATCTGAGCACGGCGCTGTTCGCCGATCTGGCCGGTTAGCCATGCTCGACGCCATCCGCGGTGACATCCGGGCTGCCAAGGAGCGGGATCCCGCCGTCCCGACCACGCTGCAGGTGATCTTCGCCTACCCGGGAGTGCACGCCATCTGGGGCCACCGGGTCAGCCACTGGTTGTGGAACCGCGGCGCCCGACTGGCCGCGCGGACGTTAGCGGCGGTCACCCGCATCCTGACCGGAGTCGACATCCACCCCGGCGCGGTGCTCGGCAACGGCCTGTTCATCGACCACGCGACCGGCGTGGTGATCGGCGAGACGGCGGAGGTCGGCGAGGACGTGACGATCTACCACGGCGTCACCCTCGGCGGCAGCGGACGGGACACCGGGAAACGCCACCCCACCATCGGTGACCGGGTGACCATCGGCGCCGGCGCGAAGGTGCTCGGCGCGATCAAAGTCGGCGACGACAGCCGGATCGGCGCCAACGCGGTGGTGGTCAAAGAGGTGCCGTCGAGCTCGGTGGTCGTGGGGGTGCCCGGGCAGGTCATCAGCCGCAGCCGCCCCGCCCCCGGCGGGGCGGACGACTCGGTGATGCCCGACCTCGTCGGCGTCAGCCTGCAGTCGCTGCTGATCAGGGTTTCGAAGCTGGAGGACCGGGTGGAGGGCTCGGAGAGCGGCGGCGTCATACGGCCGCCAGAGGCCGGAGTTTGGTATGGCGAGGACTTCTCGATCTGATCCATCTTTGAGCGGACCTCTGCGGAGGCCGCCGCAACAGCGAGTGTGGGGTAACACGTGAGCGCGGTGGTGGTAGCCACGACGGCGATAGTCGCGGCGTTGGCGGGCGCTGGCGCGATTGGCGCGGTGCTCAATCGACGCTCGGGCGTCCTGCGCGCGGCGGACGCCGATTCCCAACCGGACACCTCGGACCTCGGCCTGGCGGAGGCGACCCCGACAATCGTCCACTTCAGCGCCTCCTGGTGTGGCCCATGCGCGTCAGTGCGCCGCGTCGTGGACCAAGTGTGCGCCGACCTTCCCGACGTGTCGCACGTGGAGATCGATATCGACGCCAACCCCGCGGCCGCCAAACGGCTGTCGGTGTTATCCCTGCCGACGACGTTGATCTTCGACGCCGAGGGCCGCCAGCGATACCGCAGCGCCGGGGTGCCGAAGGCCGGCGACCTGCGGGCGGCGCTGCAGCCGCTGTTGGCCTAGCCGTCGAATCGCCAAGCGCCGAAAGACTTTCCGCCCGCACTCGGGGCGTGAACTCGACGAAATATTACTCACGATGAACTTAATAGGGCAGTGGAATGCATTGTCACGCTGGACGTTGCACAGTGGGTTAGCAACGAGATGGAAGGCGTGCCATGACCGGGCTGCATCTGGCTGTGGGGCTGGACGGCTACGGCTGGCATCCGCACGCCTGGCGATACGCCATCGCGCATAACGCGACCGGCGGTGGACACCTCAGCGGTCGGTACTGGGCGGCCCTGGCCCGGGTTGCCGAGCGGGGCCTGCTCGATTTCCTGACGATCGACGACAGCCTGGACGTGCAGCCGGGGCGGCGGGCCGAGATATCTCCGCGACGGCTGGCGGGCCGCGCGGACGCCGTGCTGGTCGCCGCGCGCATCGCGCCGGTCACCACACACATCGGCCTGGTGCCGGTCGCGACGGTGACCCACACCGAGCCCTTCCACGTATCGAAAGCGCTTGCGACGCTGGACCACATCTCGCACGGCCGGGCCGGCTGGCAGGTGCGGGTGAGCGCGACGGCGCACGAGGCCGCGCTCTTCGGGCGGCGGTCCGGCGTCGACGCCGACCAGTTGTTCGACGAGGCGGCCGATGCTGTGGAGGTGGTGCGGCGGCTCTGGGACAGCTGGGAGGACGACGCCGTCATCCGCGACGTAGCCACCGGGCGCTACATCGACCGCAACAAGCTGCACTACATCGACTTCGCCGGCCAATACTTCTCGGTCAAGGGCCCGTCCATCACCCCGCGGCCACCGCAGGGCCAGCCCGTGGTCTTGGCGCTGGCGCACGCGTCGCGCGTCTACGAGTTCGCCGCCGCAGGCGCCGACATCGTCCTGGTCACCCCGCGCGACGACGAGTCCCTCCGCATCATCCTGGGCGAAGTCGCCGAGGCGCAGCGCGCCGCGGGCCGGGCGCTCAAGGTGTACGCCGACCTCGTCGTCTCGCTGGTCGAGGACCCACTGACCCCCACGGCCGCGATCTCCTCTGACGCGCACGTGTTCGCCGGCAGCGCAGGCGATTTGGCCGAGCTGGTGCTGGCCTGGCACGACGCCGGGGTCGACGGCATCCGGTTGCGGCCCGCCGTCCACGCGATCGACCTGCCGGCGATCGTCGACGAGCTGGTGCCGCTGCTGCAGCGCGCCCGCCGGTTCCGCACCGGCTACCGCGACGGCGAAACACTGCGCGAGCGGCTCGAATTGGCTCCCGCGCCCAACCGTTACGCGGCGGTGTCGTCGTGACGGTGACCCCGCTGTCAATCCTCGACCTGTCCCCCATCAGCGCGGGCGGCGACGCCGCGACCGCGCTTCGCAACACCATTGACCTCGCCCAGCATGCGGAGCAGTGGGGCTACAAGCGCTACTGGCTCGCCGAGCACCACTTCGTCGCCGTGGCCAGCTCGTCGCCGACGGTGCTGATCGGCCAGATCGCCGCGGCCACCGACCACATCCGCGTCGGGTCGGCCGCGGTGCAGATCGGCCACACCACGCCGATCGCGGTGGTGGAGAGCTTCGGCATCATCGACGCACTCCATCCCGGGCGCATCGACATGGGCCTGGGCCGATCCGGGCAGCGGCGCAAGGAGGCCGCCGCGTCGCCACCGCCGCCGGCCCCGCCTGCGCCCCGGCCGTGGGGCGAGGTGGGCGGCATTGTCATCCCCCCGCCGTTCGACCCGACGGCGCTGATGAAGAGCGAACGGCTGCGCGCGCAAGCCTCCGCGCTCGCACAGCCGTGCGCGCAACCCGCCGACTTCGGCGAGCAGATCGCCGCCATCGAAGCGATGCTCGACGGCACCTACACCGTCGACGGCCACGAATTGCACGCCGTTCCAGGCGAACACAGCCAGCTGACGCCGTGGATCTTCGGCAGTACCCGGGGGCAGAGCGCCGAAGTCGCCGGTGCTCGTGGCCTACCGTTCGTCGCGAGCTATCACATCACCCCGGGCACCGCGCTGGACGCCATCGCCGCCTACCGCGAGGCGTTCCGGCCGTCCGCCCGGCTGGCCAAGCCGTACGTCGTGGTTTCCGCCGATGTCGTGGTCGCCGACGACACCGCCACCGCGCGGCACCTAGCGTCCAGCTACGGCCGCTGGGTGTATTCCATCCGCAGCGGCCGGGGCGCGATTCCCTATCCGGACCCCGACCTCTGCGAGCCCCTCACCGACGACCAACTAGGGCTGGTGGCCGACCGCACCGCAACGCAATTCGTCGGCAACCCGGACGAAGTCGCCGATCGGCTGGAGCTGCTGCGCCAAGTGACCGATGCCGACGAACTCGTGATCACGTCCGTGACGCATCGGCACACCGACCGGCTGCGCTCGCATGAACTGATGGCCAAACGCTGGGGACTGACCGGATGAGCACGCGAAAGGCCAAGCAGCGCAAGCAGATAATTCTGGGCGCACACTTTCCTGGGGTGAACAACACCACGGTGTGGTCCGATCCGGACGCCGGCAGCCAGATCGCGTTCGAATCGTTCGTGCACCTGGCCCGGACCGCCGAGCGAGGGGTGTTCGACTTCTTCTTCCTGGCCGAGGGGCTGCGGCTGCGCGAACACCGCGGCCGGATTCACGACCTGGACGTGGTGGGCCGGCCCGACACGTTCACCGTGCTGGCCGCCCTCGCCGCGGTCACCGAGCGGCTCGGCCTGGCGGGCACCATCAACACCACCTTCAATGAACCCTACGAGGTGGCAAGGCAATTCGCGACGCTGGATCACCTCTCCGACGGACGAGCTGCCTGGAACATGGTCACCTCCTCCGACGCGTTCACCGGAGAGAACTTCCGTCGCGGCGGATTCCTGAACCACGCCGACCGATACAAGCGGGCCGAGGAGTTCATCACGGTCGCCCGGCGGTTCTGGGACGGCTGGGCACCCGATGCCGTGATCGCCGACGTCGACGCCGGAATCTACGCCGACCCCGCCCGGATCCACACCGTCGAACACCACGGTCCGCAATTCGACGTCCGCGGCGTGGCGTCGCTGCCCGCCGGGCCGCAGGGTCATCCGGTGCTGCTGCAGGCCGGCGACTCCGGCGATGGCCGCGACTTCGGCGCCAAGCACGCCGACGCCCTGTTCACGCTGCACGGATCGCTGGAGGCGGGTCAGCGCTACTACGCCGACGTGAAAACCCGCGCCGCCGCCTATGGGCGAGACCCCGGCCAGCTGAAGGTCCTGCCCGGCGCGACGTTTGCGCTCGGGGACACGCCGGCGGAGGCGCAGGACAACGCCCGCCACATCCGCGAACAACAGGTCAGCGGGCCGACGGCGATCGCGTTCCTGGAGCAGGTGTGGGGAGTCGACCTGTCGGCCTACGATCCCGACGGGCCGCTGCCCGACGTCGACCCCGTCGAAAATCCGGACATTACCCGCGGCCGCGTCCGGCACGGCGACCCGAAATCCGTCGCCGCGACTTGGCGGGCCCGCGCGCAGGCCGAAAACCTGTCGATCCGCGAGCTGATCATCGAAGTGACGAGCCGTCAGCAGTTCGTCGGGACACCGGCGCAGGTGGCCGACGAAATCGATCGCCACGTGCAGTCGGACGCCTGCGACGGTTTCATCCTGGTGCCGCACCTGACACCGCGCGGCCTCGACGAGTTCGTCAACAAGGTGGTGCCGCTGCTGCAGGAGCGCGGCAGCTTCCGCACCGAGTATCACGGCCACACCCTGCGCGAGCACCTGGGCCTGTCACCGGTGCCCGGGTGGGACCAGAGCCACCGAGACGCCGCGGCCAGCGGGTAGGGACCGGAGCTTCAAACGCGTCAAGATGCGGTCAGCCAGATCGGCGCTAACGTGAGTTGACCGGCCAAGCCATCCCACCCGGAGGTTCTTGATGAGCGACCCCCACGCGCCAAAGATCCCGGCGGCGCTGTCCTCGCCGAGTCTGAATCGTGGGGTCGGCTTCACGCACGAGCAGCGGCGGCGGCTGGGCCTGACCGGGCGGCTCCCACCGGCCGTGCTCTCGCTCGACGAGCAGGCCGACCGGGTGTGGCATCAATTGCAAAGCCTGGCAACGGATCTAGGCCGAAACCTGCTGTTGGAGCAGCTGCACTACCGCCACGAACTGCTCTACTACAAGGTGCTGGAGGATCATCTGCCGGAACTGATGCCGGTGGTCTACACGCCCACCGTCGGGGAGGCCATTCAACGGTTTTCCGACGAGTACCGGGGACAGCGCGGGCTTTTCCTGAGCATCGACGAGCCCGACGAGATCGAGCCCGCCTTCGCAACTTTCGGGCTGGAACCCGACGACGTCGACCTGATCGTGTGCACCGATGCCGAGGCGATCCTGGGCATCGGCGATTGGGGCGTGGGTGGCATCCAGATCGCGGTGGGGAAGTTGGCGCTCTATACCGCCGGTGCCGGCATCGATCCCCGTCGCTGCATCGCGGTCTCCCTTGACGTGGGCACCAATAACGAACAACTGCTTCAGGATCCGTTCTACTTGGGCAATCGGCACGCCCGGCGCCGCGGCGACGAGTACGACGACTTCGTCAACCGCTACATCGAAACCGCCCACCGGCTGTTCCCGAAGGCGATCCTGCATTTCGAAGACTTCGGTCCGCTGAACGCCCGGCGGATCCTGCACACGTACGGCGACAAGTACTGCGTGTTCAACGACGATGTCCAGGGCACCGGCGCGGTGGTCGTCGCGGCCGTGTACGGCGGATGCCACGTCACCGGCGTGCCGATGCGCGACCAGCGGGCCGTCGTCTTCGGGGCGGGCACCGCCGGGATCGGGGTGGCAGACCAGATTCGCGACGCGATGGTGTCCGACGGCGCCACCATCGAGCAGGCGACGGCGCAGATCTGGCCGATCGACAAGCAGGGCCTGCTATTCGACGACATGGACGACCTGCGCGATTTCCAGGTCCCCTACGCCAAGAACCGCGCCCGGCTGGGCGTGGGAGCGGGAGACCGGGTGGGATTGGTGGACACCATCAAGCTCGCCTCCCCCACCATCCTGCTCGGCTCCTCGGCCGTGTTCGGCGCCTTCACCGAGAAGGTCGTGCAGGCCATGACCGCGTCGTGTGAGCGCCCGATGATCTTCCCGCTGTCCAACCCCACATCCCGCATGGAGGCCATGCCCGCCGACGTGCTGCAGTGGTCCGACGGCAAGGCGCTGATCACCACCGGCACCCCGGTCCCGCCGATCGAATACCACGGCACCACCTACACCATCGGCCAGGCCAACAACGTTCTGGTGTTTCCCGGAATCGGGCTCGGCATCATCGTCGCAGGGGCCCGGCTGCTGACCAAGGGAATGCTGCAGGCGGCGGCGAAAGCCGTTGTGCTACAGGCTAGCCCGTCAGCCGCCGGGGATTCACTGCTACCCGATGTCAGGGAATTGCGCGCCATCTCGACGGCGGTCGCCGAAGCCGTGTATCACGCCGCGGTCGCCGACGGGGTGGCCACCCGCACGCACGCCGATCCGCGGCAAGCCGTCCTCGACACCGTCTGGACACCGGCGTACGACTAGCGCTTTACGGATGGTCCCGCCCCAGGGTCGTTCGGGTGCGGCGCCAGCGGCGTCACCTTATCGGTACGCCACACGCGCAGCGGCATCGAGGCCAGCACCTCCTCGAGCCGGTCGGCGTCAGCAGCGGCGAACAGACCGAGCGTGCGCCACTCACCCGGCCGCAGCGGCGGCCGCCACAAGCGCAACAGGTGCCCCTGCTCGGCGAGCTCGCGGGAATGCGCGGCCTCTCGGGCCCGGACCTCGTCGACCGTCTCCGTCGGGGTGCCATCCGGGACGTGCGTCGTCATCGTGACCAGGAACTCCACCAGTCCTCCTAATAGGTTGCGCTCACAGTAAATTCACGAGGGACGGCGCGCCAGCGCAATGGCGCGACGCGCGGCAGGCAGACAAGGCAAGGAGACCTCAATTGACCGCCGATCAGGCCCACCAGAAAGTCGCGATCATCACCGGCGCCTCGCAGGGCATGGGTGCCGCCCTGGTCGAGGCCTACCGCGAACTCGGTTACGCCGTGGTGGCCAACTCACGCTCGATCGCCGCCGGCGATGACCCCCGCGTGGCGGCCGTCGCCGATGACGTCGCTGATCCCGCGACCGCCGACCGTATCGTGGCGACGGCGGTGGAGCGGTTCGGTCGGGTGGACACGCTGATCAACAACGCGGGCGTCTTCGTCCCCAAGCCGTTCACCGAGTACACGGCGGCGGACTACGAGTTCGTGACCGGGGTGAACCTCGCCGGCTTCTTCCACGTCACGCAGCGAGCCATCGCCCGAATGCTCAGCCAAGGCGGGGGCGGCCACGTCGTGAACATGACCACGTCGCTGCTCGACCAGGCCAACTCCGCGGTCCCCGCGGGATTGACCGCCCTCACCAAGGGCGGCCTGGCGGCGGTGACCAAATCGTTGGCCATCGAGTACGCACGCAGCGGGATCCGCGTCAACGCCATCTCCCCGGGCAACATCGCCACGCCGATGCATGCCGACGACGACACCGCCGCGCTGGCCGCCATGCATCCCCTGGGCCGGATGGGCGCCATCGCCGACGTCATCGAGGGGGTTCGATACCTGGAGGCCGCGACCTTCGTGACCGGGGAGACCCTCCACATCGACGGCGGCCAGAGCGCCGGACACTGAGTCTCAACCTTGCTCCCCCGCCTGGACTCGAACCAGGAACCTATCGGTTAACAGCCGAACGCTCTGCCAATTGAGCTACAGGGGATCAACACGATCGCGGGACGACTCTAGCGTACTGGCATAACCGCACCCAACTGGACAGGACCGACTTCGTCTCGCCCCGGGGACCGGATCGGGCGCGCACGCACCGGGTCGGGTGAGGCAGGATGGGAACGGTCGCTAGTCGGGAGGAACGCTTTGATCCGGTATGTCGTGGTGCTGGGACTGGGTTACGTGCTGGGCTCGAAGGCCGGGCGTCGCCGATACGAACAGATCGTCGGCACCTATCGGGCGCTGACCAGCAGCCCCGTGGCCAAGTCGGTGATCCAGGGTGGGCGCCGCAAGATCGCGAACCGGATCTCCCCGGACGCCGGATTCGTGACCGTCGCCGCGATCGACGACCAAACGGCCGTCTTGGAGCGCGGCGCCGAGCGACCGGCCGACGAGGTCCTCACATCGTCAGATCATCGCCGCTAGCCTGCTCCAGCAGGCTGCGCCGGTAGGCCTCCATGGCGACCAGGTCACCGAATAGCGCGTGGTACTCGTCGCCCTGTTCGATCGGCGACATGCGCTGCAGCTTGGACTTCACCTCGGCGATCTGGCGGCCCATCCACACCTCTTGCAGGCGGGCCAGCACGCCGGCGATGTAACGCACCAGCTTCTCGTCGTCGTCGACCTGGATGGCCTCCACCCCGAGCTCACTGACCAGCCCCGCGGTGAGGTCTGAGCCGGCCCGTTGGCGCACCGCGTCGATCCACTGCCCCCCGGTGATGCCGCTCGACGTGCCGCCCGCGGCCTCGATGGCCGCGCGCACGGCGGCGTAACCGGGATGGGTGAAGCTTTCGACGGGCAGGGTGTCGAATACCGGGCCGGCCAGCGCCGGGTACTGCAACGCCGACTTGAGCGCCGCGCGCTGCGGCCTGAGCGTCGGATCACGAGGGTCCGGAAGTGAGGCGGCGGGGCGACCCGGGGCCGCCGCACGGGGCTGCTGAGCGCCGCCGCGAGGGGCGTTCGCGGCGGAACCGGCCCGCGCCGGGGCCGGCGACTTCTTGGCCTGGCTGCGCACCCGGTCGATGACCTGCGCCACGTCGTCCCAGCCGACCCAGCCCGCGAGCTGGCGCGCGTACTCGTCGCGCAGCGTGGGGTCTTTGATCTGGCTCACCATCGGCACGCAGCGGCGCAGCGCCGCGACCCTGCCCTCGGCGCTGTCCAGGTCCATCTCGGCGAGCGCGCTGCGTATCGCGAATTCGAACAAGGGCGTGCGCCGCGCCACCAGATCGCGCAGCGCGCCGTCGCCGGATTTCAACCGCAGGTCGCAGGGATCCATGCCGTCCGGGGCCACGGCGACGAACGACTGCCCCGCCAGATTCTGCTCGCCGCCGAAGGCCTTGAGCGCCGCGGCGCGGCCGGCCGCGTCACCGTCGAAGACGTAGATCAGCTCGCCGCGGAAGAAACTGTCGTCCATCATCAGCCGGCGCAGCATCGACAGGTGCTCATCACCGAATGCGGTGCCGCACGACGCCACGGCGGTGGTGACGCCGGCCAGATGCATCGCCATCACATCGGTGTAGCCCTCGACGACGACGGCCTGGTGCCCCTTGGCGATGTCGCGCTTGGCCAGATCGATGCCGAACATCACCGACGACTTCTTGTACAGCAGCGTCTCAGGGGTGTTGATGTACTTGGCTTCCATCGGGTCGTCGTCGAAAAGGCGGCGGGCGCCGAACCCGATCACCTCGCCGGCCGCGCTGCGGATGGGCCACAACAGCCGGCGGTGGAAGCGGTCCATCGGGCCGCGCCGCCCCTGTCGCGACAGGCCGGCCGCTTCCAGCTCCTTGAACTCGAAACCCTTGCGCACCAGATGTTTTGTCAGTGAATCCCACCCGGATGGGGCGAATCCGCAGCCGAACCGGCGGGCCGCCTCGGCGTCGAAATTCCGTTCCGTCAGGTACTGGCGGGCCGGTGCCGCCTCGTCGGATTCCAGCGCCGCCGCGTAGAACTCCGCCGCGGCCGCGTTGGCCGCGACGAGCCGGCTGCGGCTGCCGCGGTCGCGCTGCACGCTGGTCGCCGGGCCGGTGTAGCTGATGGTGTGGCCGATCCGGTCGGCGAGCAGCTCGACGGCCTCGACGAAGGTGACGTGTTCGATCTTCTGGATGAAGGCGTAGACGTCGCCGCCCTCCCCGCAACCGAAGCAGTGGAAGTGGCCGTGGTTCGGGCGAACGTGGAACGACGGCGACTTCTCGTCGTGAAACGGACACAGGCCCTTGAGGGAATCGGCTCCCGCGCGCCGCAATTGGACGTAGTCGCCGACGACTTCCTCGATGCGGACCCGCTCGCGGATGGCGGCGATGTCGCGATCGGGAATCCGGCCCCGGCCCCGGGCCCGGGCGTCGCCGTCCGCGCGTGAACCTGCCGGGCTGGACATCGGCTCAGTCTAGAGCGCCGAACCGGCCGGCTATCCCGTTCCGATGACGCCGCATGCCACCCGTTCCATCGCGTTATCGGTGTTTTCGGCGCCGTGCAGCATCAACGCTTTGCCCTCGCCGCCCACCAGGACGTCCCGGTTGAACGCATCGGTGGTGGTCACCAGGTAGGCCGAGCCGTCCGAACGCACCTCCAGCGACGTGAGGTCACCGCTTTCCGGCTTACCGGCGTGTCCGGGCGCGTTGTAGTGACCGCCGGCGGACAGGAAGTTGCCGGGCGCACCACCGGTCGGGGCGACGGAGTTGGGCTCGCACTTGCCGATCTGGTGGACATGCAGGCCGTGGAAGCCCGGCGACAGGATGCCGCCGGCCACGGTCTTGACGGTGACGGTCACGTACCCGCCGGTGAAGTCGAACGTCGCCGTGGCAACCGACCGCCCGTCCGGCGTCTTCAGTTGCGCGGTGAGCGATTCGCCGTTGGGCGCGGGCGTCGTCGTCTCACCCGACGACGCCGGTAGGGCGCTCTTCACCGGAGGGGTGGTGCCAGGCTGGGTGCTGGCGTGTTGGGGTGAGCTGCAGGCGGTCATGGCGACGACGGGAAGCCCCACCGCGAGGGTGGCGATACCGCTGAATTTGGTCATGTCGGGCAGCCTAGCCCGCGGCGAGGACGGGATCGCCGTGGGATGAGCGGGCGGCTAACCGGTGGCCTGGCGCGCGTCGATACGTTCCAGCCGGCCCTCGGTGTACGAGGCGATCTGATCGACGATCACCCGTAGCCGGGCGCGGTCGTCGGCGGCGGTGGTGAACGCAGCGGCGAAGACCGGGTCGAGTGTCTGAGGCGCCCCTGAGTAGAGCCACTGCGCCACCCGGTGGATCCGTTCGCGCTGCAGGCGCTGGGTGTCCAGATGCCTCGGATCGGACATGATGAATTGCAGCGCCAGGATTTTCAGCAAGGCGACCTCGGCCCGCACCAAGTCGGGCACCAGCAGGTCGGCCCGGTAGCGGACCAGCGGCCCGGGCCCGGCCGCGGCGCGGGTGGTGGCGATGGCGGCGGAGGCGAACCTGCCGACCAATTCACTGGTGAGCCTCTTGAGCGCGACCGCGGCGGCCAGCGTGGCGTCGTACTTGCCGACCGCGGCGACCACGGGCAGACCGGAGAGCCGCCGGGCGGCCGCCATGAAGTCGTCGGCGCTCACCCGGGAGAATTCGCTCTCGCCGAGTTTAGCGAGGGCGGCCGCCTCGTCGTCGTCGGCGAGCACGCGCAGGTCGATGCGCTGGGAGACGACGCCGTCCTCGACGTCGTGCACCGAATAGGCGATATCGTCGGCCCAGTCCATCACCTGCGCTTCCAGGCACATCCGGCCCTCCGGCGCGCGGGCGCGGACCCAAGCCGCCGGCTCGCGGTCCTCGTCGTAGAACCCGAACTTTCTCATTTGTTGACCAAGCCCCCTGCCGCGGTACCACGGATACTTGGTGACCGCGTCGAGGGAGGCGCGGGTCAGGTTGAGCCCCGCGCTATTGCCTTGCTCGTCAAGCACTTTGGGCTCGAGGCTGGTCAAGATGCGGAAGTTCTGTGCGTTCCCCTCGAACCCGCCGTAGTCGGCGGCGAACTCATCCAGGGCGCGCTCGCCGTTGTGGCCGTATGGTGGGTGCCCGATGTCGTGGGCCAAGCCGGCCAGCTCGACCAGGTCGAGGTCGCAGCCCAAGCCGACCGCCATCCCCCGCCCGATCTGGGCAACCTCCAGGGAATGCGTCAGCCGGGTGCGTGGTGTGTCACCTTCGCGGGGCCCGACGACCTGAGTCTTGTCGGCCAGCCGGCGCAGCGCGGCACTGTGCAGCACCCGGGCCCGGTCCCGGGCGAAGTCGGTCCGGTGCTGACCTTCCGTGCCCGGCAGACCGGCAGTCTTCGGAGCTTCGCGTACCCGCCGTTGACGGTCGAAGTCGTCGTAAGGGTCTTGCCGATTCATGTCCGCCTTCTTAGTCACCGCAGCACAGTCTGCCAGGGAATGCAGGACGAGGGACCGCTCCGCCGGACGGCTCATTGCCCGCGTCGCCGCGGGGCTAGATTGACGTCATGCGCACTGCCCGCCTGCTCGGTGTGATCGCGACAATCCTCGCAATCGCTTTCAGCGGCGGCCTGCTCGTGGCACCCGGGGCCGGCGCACAACCCCCGTTCCGGCTGGCGGATTACGTCACCGACAACGCGGGCGCCCTGTCGGAATCCGGCCGCGCGGCGGTCACGTCCGCGGTGCGCAAGCTGTACGCGGATCGCCACATCCGGCTGTGGGTGGTCTACGTCGACGACTTCTCCGACCAGAGCCCGGTGAACTGGGCACAGCGCACGGTGCGTACCAGCGATCTGGGCGACTATGACGCCCTGCTGGCCGTCGCCACCGGCAGCCGCGCCTACGCCTTCCTGGTGCCGTCCACCGTCAAGAGCGTCAACGCCCGCCAGGTCGATGACTTGCGGCGCAACAAGATCGAGCCCGCCTTGCACAACGGCGACTGGAGCGGGGCCGCCGTCGCGGCGGCCAACGGGCTGAACACGTCACCGGGTTCGTCGGGCCGGGTGGCCCTGCTGGTCACGCTGGCAATAATTCTCGTCGCGCTGGCTGCCCTGCTGTTGGTCATGCGCTATCGCAGTCGGCGCCGGCGCGCGGCCGAATTGGCCGCGGCCCGACGGGTCGACCCCACCGACTCCCAAGCGCTGGCCGCCGTGCCGCTGCAGGCCCTCGACGACCTGTCGCGCGCATTCGTCGTGGACGTCGACAACGCCGTGCGAACCAGCTCCAACGAACTCGACCTGGCGATCGCGGAGTTCGGTGAAGAGCGGACCCAGCCCTTCACCCAGGCCCTGACCAACGCCAAAGCCGCTCTCTCCCAAGCGTTCACGGTGCGACAGCAGCTGGACGACAGGACCCCGGAGACGCCCGACCAGCGCCGCGAGTTGCTCACCCGGGTCGTCATGTCGGCGTCGCGCGCCGATCGGGAACTGGAGTCGCAGACCGAGGCGTTCGAGAAGCTGCGCGATCTGGTGATCAACGCCCCGTCGCGGCTCGACGCGCTGACCCAGCAATACGTTGAGCTCACCACCCGGATAGCGCCGTCAGAGCAGCGGCTGGCCGAGCTGCACGACCAATTCGACGCTACCGCACTGATTTCCGTGTCGGGCAATGTCTCGGCCGCCAAGGAGCGGCTGGCGTTCGCCGACCGCAACATCGGTACCGCCCGGGATTTGGCCGCCGAAGCCGTCACCGGCCGGCAGGCCGGCTTGGTGGATGCGGTCCGTGCCGCGGAGTCCGCGCTCGGGCAGGCGCGGGCGCTGCTGGACTCGGTGGACAACGCGGCCAGCGACATCCAGCACGCCATCGACCGGCTGCCGTCGGCCATGGCCGACATTCAGGCCGACATCAACCGGGCGGGCGGGCTCTTGCAGAAAGGGCAGACAACCGCTCACACCGGCGATCTGCGCGCGGCGCGCGATGCGGCCACACGGGCCGTCGACCGCGCGCGCGCCGGCGGCTCCACCGACCCGCTCGGCGCGTTCGCCGAGTTGTCCAGGGCGGATGCCGATCTCAACGGGCTGCTGGTCACGCTGGCGCAGGAGCAGGCCGCCGCCGAGCAGCTCAACCGGTCATTGGAGCAGGCGTTGTTCACCGCCGAGTCGCGGGTGCGAGCGGTTTCCGACTACATCGATACGCGCCGCGGCAGCATCGGCCCGGAGGCCCGCACCCGGCTGGCGGAAGCCACCCGATATCTGCAGGCCGCGCGGGACAAGAGGGCGACGCATCCGACCGAGGCGATTTCGGACGCCAATGCGGCGTCGACGCTGGCCGCCCAGGCGCAGTCTCTGGCCAATGCCGATGTGCAATCGATTCAGCGCGCCTACGCGCGGCGCGGGGGCGGCGACATGGGAGCAATGCTGGGCGGCATCATCATCGGCAATCTGCTCGGCGGCGGCCTGCTCCTGCGCCAGCGTGACCAGCAGCCCGTTGAGATCGGCATCCGCCCTGGACAACTCGG
>NZ_LZKH01000018.1:0-1487 GCF_001672745.1 Mycobacterium sp. E1386 | reverse complement strand
GAACCCCTCATTGCCTTCGGCGAGCCTCGCGATGTCCTCCTCCGGTACGCCGCTGTCGATCGCCAGTCTGGTGTGCTCGCCCCAGAAGAAGGCCGAGCGGCGGGTGTTGGCGACACGCAGGATCGCCAACTCACGCAGGCGCGGCGACAGCTCGCCCCGCCGCAGCAGGAAGCCGTTGAAGGTCAGAAAGGCTCGAGCCATCTCGGGGTGGCGAGCAAGCAGACCGATGATGTCGAATTTCAGCGGGTCCATGGCGTGTCCCGAACCGGCACGCGGCACCCTGTCCCCCGGAATACCCAGCAGCACACCGAAGGCCGCATACTCGGCGTCGCCCCACTGGTCGGCGGCCAGGGGAGTCAGCGTTTGCCGCAGGTCGCTGTCCTCGTCGGTCATGTTCTCCGTCCTCCGTTGACGCCGATGACTTGCCCGGTGATGTACGACGATTCGTCCTGACACAGGAACACCGCCGCGTTGGCGATATCCTCCGGCCGGCCGGCCCGGCGCACTGGCGTGATGCTCGCGAAGTGCTCCAGGCTAGCGGTAAACCTGCCCTCGGCGATCGCCTTCTCGAGCATCGGTGTCACCACCATGCCGGGCGGAATCGTGTTGACGGTTATGCCCTTCGGGCCTAGTTCCAAGGCCAAACTCTTCGTCAGCCCGATCACACCGGCCTTGGAGCTGACGTAGGCGGCCATCCGTGCCTGACCGCCCTGGGCGCTGGACGACGAGATGTTGACGATCCGGCCCCAGCGAGCGTCGAGCATGTCGGGCAGCACCACCTGCGTGCAGATGAACGGGCCACGCAGGTTCACCGCCATGACGCGGTCCCACTGCTCGTCCCTGATCTCGGCGAACTTGCCGAATTGCTCAATGCCGGCGTTGTTCACCAGGATCAGAACCGGCCCAAGCTCGGTGCGTACCTCGGACACCGCGGACTCGACCTGCGCGCGGTCGGATACATCGACGACGTAGCCCCTGACATCGGCGCCGTTTCGATTCAGCCGAGCCGCTTGCGTCTGTACCGACTCGGCGGCGACGTCGAACATCGCAACCTTGGTGCCGCGCGCGGCGAGCGCCTCCGTGATGGCCAAACCCAGTCCCATGCCCCCGCCGGTCACGATTGCGGTTGTTCCCTGAAACGGCATCGCACTACTCGAATCGGATGTGTAGCCGGGTGAGCCCCCGCAAGATGAACGTGGGCAGATACCGGTACCGGCGGTCGCCGGGAGGGCCGTGCTTGTCCTCGTCGATGCGAATGTTGTTGGTGCGGCCTAGCATCCGCTCGATGCTGACCCGCGCCTCGGTGCGTGCCAGCGGTGCTCCGGGGCAGGCATGCGGACCGCGACCGAACGCGACATGGCTGCGCGCGTTGGGACGGTGGATGTCGAACACGTCTGGCTCGGGGAATTTGCGCGGGTCAGCATCGAGCGGATGCTAGGCCGCACCAACAACATTCGCATCGACGAGGACAAGCACGGCCCTCCCGG